>JBBQTJ010000084.1:0-11732 GCA_038213315.1 Planctomycetota bacterium | reverse complement strand
GCCAGGCGCCAGTTTTCCTGCCTCGTGGAGTGTCTGCGCTGGGGTCAAGAAAGCCGGCCGGCATGGGTTCGACCTCGGGGAAGTCAGCGCCACCGCCCAAGGCGTCCAATTCCTACCACATGCCGATCGGCCAGCCATTGGCATCGCGCGACTCGGGCGGGAGGGGCTCCAGGATCACCCGATTGCCCTCGCGCCGGATCAGGACTTCGCTCCCGGTCAGGCGGAACTTTTTGGGCAGTCGCACCGCCTGGCTACGGCCGTTGGCGAATACTTTGGCCCGCTGCAGCTTGGCCGGTGATGGTGCTGACGGCGCACCGCGGTGCGGACTGCCAGCACGATATACTGCGACCAGCGACTTAACCTTGGCCATAAGTACCTCTGACGGTACTACCGCTGATTGCTACCATGCCGAATTCGCAAAAGCTGTCGCGGTCGAGCACGGCCCGCGCCAGCCATCCCTCTACAGATGCTCCTTATGCGCCTTCCCCTCTGGCTGCACCGTCACCGGGTCGCCGGTCAGGGGCTGGACGGCCATGACCTGGGCGCAACGGATGGCGACGCTGTTGAGATGAATCGGATCATATTGGTTCCAGGTCATCGGCTGATCCTGCTCGTCCCAACAGCGCAGGTCGTCCAGGGTGACGAAGGCAGACTTACTGAGGGTATCGACCAGGTCCTTGAATCCCAAGGCGGACGAGCCGTAAAAATCGTAGGCACCAGACCCATCCACGGACGCATTGGCGACGGTGAGCTTGTACCAGAAGCGGATCTCCGCGGACATGGCGGCGGTGGGCAAGGCCAGCAGCAGAGTCAGCAGTAGTCGGGGCATGGGCGGGATCTCAACGGGATGTCACCCACCGTCAATCCCTACCGGCTTGGCCCAGGGTGGACATCCGGCTCCGCCTCGGGTAGTATGAAGGTTGGGAAGTGACCGCATCAACGCGAGTTACACCTGCACCCACGCGGACATCACCATGGGCTTCCAAGGTCAGCTGAACTCGGTCAATCTGGCGGACATCCTCCAGACCCTGCATGCCAACCGGCAGACCGGAACCTTATCCGTGCCAGGTCCCGAGGGGATGACGCACATCCACTTTGATGGCGGCCTGGTCGCGCGCGTCAGCGCCCCCACCATCGATGGGCGCCCGTTCCTGCTGCATGCCCTGCTTCAGCAGAGCCGGATCACCATAAAGCAAGCGGACGAGGCGGCAGAGCGCTGCCGCAGCAGCGGCCAGGACCTGCGCGGACTGCTGCTGGCCTTGGGCATGGTGCCCGAACCCGACCTGGATGAGGCCATCATCTGGTGCATCGAGGAACTGGTCTGCCCGACCTTCGAGTGGAAGGATGGCGACTTCACCTTCACCGATGGCGAGCCCATCCAGGAATTGCAGCGTCCCGACGTGGTCGCCATGGGCGAAGGCCGTCTGCCCACCCCCCATCTGGTGCTAGAGGCCACCCGCCGCCTGGACGAATGGAAGCGGATCCGCGAGGTGATCACCGACCCTGACGCCCTCTACATGGTCGACAATGAGGGCCGGGCCAATCTCAAGAATCTGCAGACTGACCCAGAGATGCTGAAAGTGCTGCGCTATCTGGATGGTCGCCGCACCTTGGACGTCATCGCCCGCACCATGGGCGTGACCCGCTTCGACACCTACGCGATCGCCTCGCAACTGGTCCTGGGCGGCGTCGCCCGGCCCCGTGGCGCGCAAGAACTGGTGGCCGAAGCCGTCGGCATGCAGCAGGCGGGCGAACATGCCCAGGCCCGGGATCTGCTGGAAGGCGCGCTCAAGCAGGCGCGGATCCCGGAAGTCATGCGCCCCCTGGCCGAGTGCCATGCCGCCCTCAATCAGGCGCCGCAGGCGGTGGAACTGTTCCTGGAACTGATTCAGCAGGCCCAGGACCAGGGCGATCTGGCCAGCGCCTTGAAAGACCTGGAAACGGTCATCGGCCTTTCCCCCGCCGATCCCGATCTGCATGCGGAACGTGCCCAATTGCTGGCCGAATTGGGGCGGGCCGACGACGCGGCCGCGGCGTACGTGCAGGCCGCCCAGGCCTACCTCAACACCCGCGAAGCCCAGAAGGCGGTCGATGCCTGCCATCGGGCCAAGAATCTGATGCCCCGCGCGCCCGAACCACATCGCTATCTGGCCAAGGCCTTCCTGATGGAGGGCCAGACCGACAATGCGGTGATCGAGTACAAGCACCTCTGGCACGCCCTGCTGACCGTGGTGCGCCCGCGCAAAGCTTTGGAAGAGTTGGAAAAAATTCTCGGCACCGACTGCAAATTCCCGACGGTGAAGGATCAGGTCCTGGGGCATGCCCAGAACAGCGAAGCGGTGAAGACCAACAAGGCGGCTCGCGTGCTGGTGTACCTGGTCATCCTGCTGGTGCTGGCCGGGGCCGGCTGGGGCGCCTGGCGGGTGGTAAACCAGGAGGTCATCCAGGGCCGAGGCCTGGAATTGGTCAACAAGCTCGACGCCACGCTGAGTGATCGCAAGACGCAGCTGCAACACCGGGCCGCCCTCGACGAAGTCGAGCAGCTGCGCATGAATTACAGCGGCTTCCCCGACCTGGTCACCAAGCTGGGCCAGATGAGCACGGGCCTGCGCGACGACGCCGAACGCCGGGGCGACGCCGAGCTGGAGCGCGCCCGTGGCTTGGCAGTGGCCTTGAAATGGGATGAGGCCTTGCAGGTCGCCAGCCGCACCGCCCGGGATTTCGCCGACTTCGAGGCCGGGCCCAATGCCGTGGCTGAACGTGAACGGATCCTGAGCCAACGCATCGCCGAGCAGGTCGCCAGCGGCCTGGGTGAGGCCCAGCGCCACTGGGACGATCAGGATTGGTCTGGTGCGCTTGAACGCATCACGCTCATCCTCGAGCGCAAGGATCTGACCCCAGAGAATCTGGCCACGGTCACCACCCTTCGTGATCGCTGGGCAGCGGACATCCGCAGCGCCGAAAAGCTGTACGGACGCGCCGATGCCATCCTGGGTCGCGGCGATCGGAAAGCCGCTCTGGCCGCCTTCCGGCTGGCCGCCAGTGGCGAAGGCGAATCCTGGGCTGACAAGTCCCGTACCCGGGCTGCGACCCTTGAGTTGGAGATCGCCCGCGAACTGGGCAACAGCGCGCGCAGCGCCGCCGGCCGCGGCGATGACCAGGCGACCTTCGCCGCCATCGACGAGATCGCCGTGCTGGCCCGGGAGGCCGGCAGCAAAGACGTGCAGCGTTACCTGGATGGCCTGGAGATGCCCGTGCTCTTACAGCTCGACAGCCCGCACCTCCGGCTGGTGGTGCGTCGCGGTCAGGTCGAAGAGACCGTCACTGCCCCCCCGGGCACCACCGGCGCCTGGACCCATACGGTGATCTGGAAGCAGACCGAATCCGTGACCGTCGAGGGCCAGCGCACCGGCTTCGTACTGAAACAGCCGATCACCATTGATGCCCGGCTGCGCCATACCGCCGTACCAGTGGTCATGGCCAGAGGTCCCAAGTGGCGCACCGAACTGACCGGCGCCGCCACCGTCCCCCCGGTGCCGACGGGTCGGCAATTGCTGGTCGCCACCAATCGTGGCGCCATCGAAGTCGTCGATCCGATCCTGGGCATCACCCGGCCGGTGATCTTCCCGGACAGCGTGGGCGAGTTCCGTGCCCCGCCTCAGGTCGAGCAGAGTCGCGCCTATGCCGTACTTGATGACAAGCTGACGGCGATCGACATCACCACGCGTACCCGCCTGTGGTCCTGGCCGGGTCCGGACGTGCGCCAGGGCGTCCGCCTCACCGGACTGTTCACCGTGACCGAGCACGAGCTGATCCAAGGTACCCTGCTCGGCTTTGCCGGGGCCATCAAAGGCGGCGTGCAGGTGGTGGCGATCGATAGCGCCACCGGGCGCGGCGTCAGCTACGCCCCTCTGGACACCGGCGACCTCACTGGCATTCCGGTGATCGACCGACCCCGGGCCAACACCACGGTGCTGTACCTGCCGGGAAGCGGTCTGGCCTGCTATGACATCACCGCCTGCACCGAATCGAGCCCGCCCCGCCTGCTGTACACGCAGCAGACCCGCGGCGACCTGATCGGACGCGCCCTGAAAGTCACCACCGCCGGGCGGCCGGCCCTGTTGTTCAGCGATTCCTCTGGTCAGGTCCTGGCCGTAGATGCCGATCCCCAGGCTGGTGAAACCAAGCGTATCTTGGGTGCCTGGCCCCTTGATGGCACGCAGCCTAGTTCCCCGGTCTGGGGCGGCGGCGCTCTGGCCTATGTCTCGGTGACCGAGGGCCGGACCTATGGCCTGGACCTCAGCAAGCCCGGGCAGCCGGCTTGGCGCTATCCCACCGCGAAGGACGCCCGGGCCGCCGTGCCCCTGATCGGCAGCCCGGCGATCGGCCAGCGCGGCCTCTACCTCACCGATAACGCCGGTACCATGCGTTGTCTGGACCTGGCCACCGGGGTCGAACGCTGGCGCGTCGACCTGGGGGCACCGGCTGCGGGTGGCCCGGCGGCGGCCGATGGCCGGGTCTTCGTGCCCTTGCGTACCGGCCATCTGCTGTGCTTTGAAGAAGGTCAAGAGTAACCACTCAGGCCCGCAACGCTTCCTCGCGCAGCACTATTTTCTCCTTGTATCCGGCCGTTATTACTGGCTCCTCTCTGCCCACGAGGAACCCATGACGGCATTGCATTTCATCGGCGGCGAAAAGGGCGGAGTCGGCAAATCAGTGATGGCCAGGATCCTGGCCCAGTACTGCATCGACCGGCAGCTGCCCTTCACCGGCTTCGACACCGACCGCTCGCACCCCACCTTCAGCCGCTTCTATGGCGAGTTCGCCGCCCCCACCGTGGTCGACGATTTCACCAGCCTGGACGTCATCGCCGAGGCGATCACCGACCAGCCTGAGCGCCGCGTTTTGGTCGATCTGGCCGCCCAGACCATGGCTCCCCTGCGCCGCTGGATCGATGAGTCCGGCCTGCTGACCTTGCTGGGTGAGCAGGGCATCCCGGTGGTTTATTGGCAGGTGATGGACGATGGCCGCGACTGCCTGGCCATGCTTGACCGCCTGCTGCACCTGTACGGCCGGACCGTCACGTACGTGGTGGTGCAGAACCACGGCCGCGGCAGTGATTTCTCCTCTTACAAGTCCTCGCCCACCGCTGCCCTGGCCACCGAACTGGGTGCCAAGGTAATCGAATTGCGCCGCCTCCACGAGGCCTCGATGCACAAGATCGACCTGCACGACAGCAGCTTCTGGTCGGCGGTGAACAGTCGTGGCTGCACCGGCAGCCTGGGCCTGCTGGAACGCCAACGGGTGAAGATTTGGCTGCAGCGGACCTTTACTGATTTGGACGGAGTGCTGTAAATATCTGAACACTGCGAGCGGTTGGCGGTTGGCGGTTGGCAATGCGTGCCTGACCGCCAACCGCTCAGCGACGCCACCTGCCCACGCCCCAGGTGACTGGGCGCGGAGATTCGAGCACCGGACCGGGCCCGCCGTGAGCAAACGTCCGTCAGGCGGTGATCTGGCGTACGCAACCGTCATCCAGGGCTGTGGCCTTCATCGCGAAGGCCCAGCCGCCGGTGCCCTGGGTGATGCGCAACAATACCGTGTTGGCACCTTGCTGCAGGGGCAGCTCGACGGTGTCGTCGCCCAAGGTGCAGCCCCTGAAAACATGGCGGGCCAGGCACAACGCGCCGTTGACGAACACCGTAAGTCCATCGTCGCTGCCCAGCACCAAGCGCAGCCGGCAGGGCCGATCCGCACTCACGACGAAACGGGCATAGGCAACGCAATCGAGCGGCCCGCCGAACAGGGCGGCGAGATCAAGCTGGCTCGTGGGCCGGTCCACCGTGCGCCAGGCCACGGTCTCAGGGCTATGCTCGGGGGGATGGGCGAAGTCGAAAGACGCCTGGCTGCCATCGAAGGGATAGCTGGGCGACAGCTCGACCCGGGTGATCGGCACCACAGTGGTTTCGGTCAGGGTGATGCAATACGACTGGGGTTGCGCCAGCTCGCGCAGTACCGCCATCTGGCGCTCGGCAAAGGCACCTTGCAGCGCGCGCAGCGATGCCCACCCATCCAGCTCTGTCAACGCGGCTGGCAAGCCGTGCCCGAAGGTGCGCCAGATTTCATAGTGACGGCTCCAACGCGCCCTGGACAGCTCCCACAGGATGCGCCCGCGCACCGCCCAGGGCGCTGCATCGCAGGTGGTGAGATCCAACCAATGCTCGTCGCCAGCAGCGATGGTGGCGATCTCGATGCCATCGACGTGCACCGTCACGGCGCGCGCGTCGCTCCAGCCGCGCACCCCTAAGCGAAAGCGGTTAAGCGGCTCCAGCCCCGGCAGCAGCGGCACTGCCCGCCGCGCAGCGGGTGGGATCCACCAGGGCAGATACGGCAGGTCCAGGGTGAACGCCAGTCCGTCGGCGCTGCGCTCCACCGCACGGATGGAGGCGTTGGCTGCGCTTGCCTGATCACGGGTGACGACCAAGTCGCCCAGGGCCGGCGGCAGGTCCAGACGCGGCAGAATCTGCGCCGCCATCATCAAATGGCCAGCTTCGTCCGGATGGACCGCATCCGTGGCCACGGTAAAAGCCGGATCCTGCGCCTTGCCCGCCTGCTGCGCCGCGAGGTAGCCATGGAAGATGTCGATGACCGGCAAGCCCAGCTCGCGCCCCAGGTCATGGACGGCATCGGCATAGCCGGACAGAGTACCATTGTAGTTGGACAGATGGGCATTGCGGTCGGGATCCACCGCTGAGCAGGTGCACAGGACCTGCCGCGCACCGACCGCAGCGATGGTGGCGGCCAGCTCGCGCTGACCCTGCACATGGGTCGCCAGGCGCTGAGCATCCGGTCCGGTATAGCCGGCATCGTTCATGCCGAAATTGACGACCACCAGACTGGCCCCGGCCTGGCCGGCATCGCGTCGGAAGCGGGCACTGCCGCCCGCAGCCGTATCGCCACCCCAGCCGTAGTTCTCGAAATGAAGCCGGTGGGCAGGCAGGCGGCACACCAGAAAGGTCTCGACCAGCGCCGTGTAGAGATGCTGTTCGGTGATACTGTCGCCGTAGAAAACGATGCGGTCGTCAGGCAGGATGGGGATGCGCGCGGCGACAGTCATGGAGGCTCCGACAGGTTGGGCCGGCGATGCTGAGGTTCATCGCGCTGGCGACAAGCCCTCGCGACTGGGGATTGGCCCTCTCTGGCATGCAGGAGTCGTCCAACCCTCGCCTGCCCACCCGGAATGAGGCGTATTCCACGGTCAAATACGGTCTTCCGGGTAGGCAGACGAGGGTTTCAGTAACGGGATGCCGATTGCAAATCGGCGCTCCCAGGCGCAAGCGTGGTCAAAGGTTTAGGCTCAGATGACCAATCCCCAGTCGCGCGGGCGACAAGCCCTCGCGAGGCTTACTCATAGCGCAGTGCGTCGATCGGGTCCAGGCGCGAGGCTTTGTACGCCGGATAGAGGCCGAAGACCACGCCCACCAGGGCGCTGAAGCCTACAGCGATGGCCACCACCACGGGCGACACCAGGGCCTGCAACGAGAAGACCCGTTGCAGGATCTGCGCGCCGCCCAGGCCCAGGGCGATGCCGATCAAGCCGCCGGTGACCGCCAGGCACAAGGCCTCGACCAGGAACTGGATCAGGATCTGCCGTGGCTTGGCGCCCACCGCCATACGCAGACCGATCTCGCGGGTGCGCTCGGTGACACTGACCAGCATGATGTTCATTATGCCGATGCCGCCGACCAGCAGCGAGACGCCTGCCAGGATGGCGAGGAAGGTGGCGATGGCGCCCGTGCCGGCCTCCATCGCGCTCGCCATCTCGGTGAGGTTGCGGATGCTGAAATCATCTTCGCTGTCAGGTCCCAGCCGATGGCGGTCGCGCAGCAGGCCGGCCACCTGCGCTTCGGCCTGCTTGGTCGCTGCCGGTGACCAGGCGCTGACGAAGATGATCCCTGCCAGGTATTTTTGCAGGCCACCCTGGATCTTGGTCTGGAAGGTTTTGAGCGGGATGAATACCGTGTCGTCATAGTCCTGACCCATTGGCGACTGGCCCTTGGGCGCAAGCACGCCGATGACGGTGAAGGGGATGTTCTTGATGCGCACCGCTTGGCCGAGGGCCGCGGCGGGGGACGAGAACAATTTATTGCAGACGGTCTGACCGAGAACCACGACCTTGGTGCCACCTTCCGCATCACTGGCGCTGAAGACCTCGCCTTGGGCGGCCTGCCACGAGCGGATCAGGAAATAGTCCGGCGTGGTGCCGGTCACCTGGGTGGTCCAGTTCTGATCATCACCAACCAGCGAGGCCCGGCTTTGCTGCGCCGGTGCGGCCCAGCGCACAGCCGGTACCTCACTCTGGATCGCGCGCAGATCGTCGTTGGTCAGGGTCGGCATGGAGCCAAATCCGCCGCGCGAACCGCCCGCGTTGGTGGAGCCCGACATGACGATGAGCAGATTCGAGCCCATGCTGGCGAACTGCTCGGCCACCTTGGCCTTGGCGCCCTCGCCGATCGCCACCATGGCGATCACTGCCGCCACGCCGATGATGATGCCCAACGTGGTCAAGAAGGAGCGCAGCTTGTTGCGCAGCATCGCGCGCAGGGCCACCCGCAAAGTCTGCAACGGGCTCATGGCGCACCACCCGCAGCGGCGACCGCCGCCACCGGGGTTTGGCGCAGGTCACTGGTCACCAGCCCGTCGCGCATCACCACCAGCCGGGCGGCGAAGGCTGCGATATCCTGCTCATGAGTCACCAACACGACGGTGATGCCGCTGCGCCCAAGATCCTGGAACAACGCCATGATCTCGAGGCTGGTGCGCGAGTCGAGATTGCCGGTGGGTTCGTCGGCCAGGATGACCCGTGGCTGGGACACCAGGGCGCGGGCGATGGCGACGCGCTGCTGTTGGCCACCAGACAGCTGATTGGGATGGTGATGCAGGCGATCGCCCAGGCCGACCCGCTCCAACGCTGCTTGGGCCAAACGATGCCGTTCACGGCCGGGCATGCCGGCATACACCAAGGGCAGCTCGACGTTCTCCATGGCACTGGTGCGACTGAGCAGATTGAAACTTTGGAAGACGAAGCCGAGGGTGCGGTTGCGGATCTCGGCCAGGGCATTGCGCGACACGCCGGCGACGTCCTGGCCAGCAAGCAGATAACGTCCCTGCGTGGGTCGGTCGAGACAGCCGAGGATGTTCATCAGCGTGGACTTGCCCGAGCCGGACGAGCCCATGATCGCCACGAAGTCGCCAGCCTCCAAGTCGAGGCTGACGCCGCGCAGAGCCTGGACCGCCACCCCGCCATCAAGCAGGTAGGTCTTGGTCACGTCCTGCACCGACAGCAGGGGCTGGCCCATGCCTAGAAGACCCGCCGCATGCCGGGCGGGCCGCCACCCGCTGATGCCGGCATCGCGCCCGCATCGGTGATCAGCAAGGCACCGGCGACCAACTCGCCCTCGATCACCTCGGTCAGACTGCCGTCGGTGATGCCCACGCGAATGGGCACGGCCACCGGCTTGCCCGCCACCGCCACCCACACGGTACGACGATCGCGCGGAGTCTGATCCCGCGCCCGGCCCGCGTGGCCGCCCCCAGTCGCCAAGGCGGCGGGGCTGGCCCCCTCCGCCGTGCTGGCCGTCCAGGCCGGCGGGGCGCGGAAACGCAGCGCGGCATTGGGTACGCGCAGCACGTCGTCCTTCTCTGCATAGGTGAAACTGACATTGGCGGTCATCCCCGGCATGAGCTTGCCCTCGGGATTGGCCACATCGATCACCGCGTCATAGGTCACGACATTCTGCGCCGTGGTGGCATTATAGCGGATCTGCCGCACCGCGCCGTGGAAGCGCTCGCCAGCATAGGCGTCGACGGTGAAACTGGCTTCCATCCCCGCCACCAGCTTGCCCACATCGCCTTCGGCGACACTGGTATCGACCTGGATCTTGCGCAGATCCTCAGCAATGGTGAACAGGACTGGGGCCTGCATTGAGGCGGCCACGGTCTGACCCACGTCGACATTGCGGGACAGCACGATGCCATTCACCGGTGAACGGATGGTGGTGTAGCCAAGATTGACCTCGGCCTGACGCAGCGCGGCCTGGGCCTGGGCCAGATTGCCTTCGGCCACCATGACTTGCGCGAGCGCGGCCTGGTGCGTCACTTCGGCGGTATCCAATTCGAACTGGGTACTGATGTGCTGCTCCAACAAACTGCGTTGACGATTGAACTGACGCTCGGCGTCCAGGGCCTGCACCTTGGCCTTGGCGAGGTTGCCCTGGGCGACCGTCAGATTGGCCTTGGCCTGATCGACCGCGGTCTGGAAAAATAGCGGATCGATGTGCCCCAGGACCTGATCCTTGGTCACCGTGGCGTTGAAATCCACCAGCAGATCGAGGATCCGGCCCGATACTTGGCTGCCCACCTGGACGGTTACCAGGGCCGACAAGGAGCCTGACGCCGTGACCTTGGCGGTGATCTTCCCACGGTCAGCCGCAATCATGGTCCAACGTGCGGACTCTGGTTTGCCCGGCCGTTGCCACCACCACAGGCCTCCGCCAAGCAGCGCTCCGAAAATCACCAGCGCCAACAGCACCCGTCGCACAGACATCATGCACCCCCGCTGAAGCGGCATGGTGGCCAGCGGAAGGTGCGCGCAAAGGCCATGCCGTCAGCCCACCATCCGGGCCCGCCACGCTATGGCCCTGAACACGCTGGGTGACTATGGCCTGTGGTTGTACTCTTCGACCTTTGCGATCACTGCCGGCCAGCCCTGCAAGGTCCTCGTCGACCACTGCGGCGACGGCGGCGGCAAAATCTGGGTGCGCGGATAGGTCGAAGAAAATGGCCGCAAAGGCCGGCTTTACGAAGCCGTGGCGGAAACCTCTTCCAACCACGACTGGCGCGCCATCACCCACGTCTTCCACCCCACCAAGAACTATCCCAAGGCGCCTAACCCGCCCAGAAACTGGCCCTGGAAGAGGCCCGCAAGCCAGGCAAGTGACCCATCTGGCCCGGGGCGCTGCCCCAGGCGAACGGTCAGCGCCCGGCGCGCAGCAGACCGCCAAAGGTCTTCCGCTCGACCCACAGCAGATACAGCGGGAGGGCCACGATGACGGCGTTGACCGGATGGATCAGGGTCGCGCCGTGCATGATGAAGACGTGGAAGGCGATGACGTTGATGATGATGGGACCCAGGATCAACAGGCCCAGGGCCCGGGTCCGCGGGATCGCCACCAGCACGCCGCCGCACACTTCGAATACCTTCACCATGGCCATGTAGCCGCTGGGTATCAACGCGCCCATGAACAGCTCTTCGAATGAGCCCGGCGGCGGCGCGGGCATTGGCGGGATCATGCCCAGCAGGAAGGTCAGCCCGCTAGCAGCGAACAGCAAGCCGAGGAGAAGGCCGGCGATGATGGGAATGTAGCGCAAGGCTGGTTCCTTTTCTTGGCGTGCGATGGTGGCTCACGGTGTCCAGCAGGAATCCGCGGAGTCAATCGGCTCAGCGGGCATGCCAGGCATGCTCGCCTGGGTAATTCGCCCCACCTTCCCTTCCCCACCGGGCGCGGCATTCTCGACCCCCATGCTTGCTGCCGGCCAATCACTTTTCGGCTACACCATCCAACGCGTCCTGGGGAAGGGTGGTATGGGCACGGTGTACCTGGCGATCCAGCAAAGTCTGGGCTGACGGCTAAGCTTGGCTATTTTTTTCTCTTCTTTGTATGCTTGCCATT
>JBBQTJ010000083.1:0-11741 GCA_038213315.1 Planctomycetota bacterium | reverse complement strand
AAGAACGTAGCCGCCGTGGCAGTAGCGCGCACCCAGGGCCAAGGGATCCGGCCGCGGATCCGCCACCACCACCCGCTGCCGGCCGCAGACCAAGGTGAACGTAGGCAGCAGCGGATGACTGGTGTGCATCCACGTAGCCTGGGGCCAGTGCCCGCCACTCAAGCCGGTGTCCGTCAATTGGCAAACAAGGTGACCGCCTCTCAGTGCTGATGCTCGGCGCCCACCGCATGGGCCCAGGCGTGCAGGAGGTGGTCGACGATGACGTCGACATTGATGCCGTGCTTCACCTGGGCGAAGACCACGGGACCGTCGCCGCGCATCCTCTTGGCATCGCGGGCCATGACTTCCAGGTCGGCACCCACTGCCAGGGCCAGGTCGATCTTGTTGATGATCAGCAGATCGCTTTGGGTGATGCCAGGGCCGCCCTTGCGCGGCACCTTGTCGCCGCCGGCCACGTCGATGACGTAGATGATGTAGTCAGCCAGCTCGCGGCTGTAATTGGCGGCCAGGTTGTCGCCACCACTTTCGATCAGCAGCAGGTCGGTGTGGAAACGCGCGTGCAGTTTTTCCAACGCCACCAGATTGGCGGAGATGTCTTCGCGGATCGCCGCATGGGGGCAGCCGCCGGTCTCGACCGCGGCAATGCGTTCGGCGGGCAGGGCCTCGTTGCGCACCAGGAACTCGCCGTCTTCCTTGGTGAAGATGTCATTGGTGACCGCAGCTATGTTACGTTGATCGCGCAGACGCCGGCAAAGTTGCAGCATCAGTGCCGTCTTGCCACTGCCCACCGGACCACCGATGCCGACGGTGAAGGCGCGCTCGTGGAAGTCGCGATGCAGTGGTTTGGCGCGGGAGTTGTACTGTCCGGGACCGTCGCCGTGGTCGTGGTGCATATGCAGAAGAGGAGTGCTGGGGCGGATGGCCATGGGAACCTCTAGGAGGAGAATAGGCGTGAGTAGAGCCGATCGTGCTGGCCCTGGAACAGGTCGAGGAGGGGGTCGGTCTGAGCCAAGTCACCATCATCCCGGGCAGCCTCGGCGGCCAAGACCTTGGCCAGCAGCGTGCCCAAGCGGAATTGCATGGCCTGGGCCGCCAGGGGGCCGATCAGGGACAGACGCACCGCCGCGCTGATCCAGCCACGCAGCTGGGTGAACAGGAACAGTTCTTGGGACGCGCTCAGGTCGACGCCCAGCAGACGGTAGACCACGCCGCTGACCGGCGCGAGGTGGGCCGGCAGATCCTCAACGCGCACCAGCCGTTTGAGCGTCACCAGCTCAGGAATCCCGAAAGCGCCCGCCGCCATCGCCAGCAACCCCTGCCCCTGGGCGCGCGAGGCCCGATTGGCGACGTGGTTGGTGGTCAGGGCCTCGCAGCGGCGATCAAGAGCGGCGAAGCGCTCCGGCGCTGCATGCGCCGCCGTCATCAGCGGAAGACTGGCCCGCCCGCAAGCGCGCAGGCAGCGGGCCAGATGAACTTCCAATCCCTCCGCAGCGACCTCGCCCAGCTGCCACGCTGTTTCGATGCCACCAGAATGGACAAAGCCGCCGGTGGGCAGGGCGGAGTCCGATAACTGCAGAACTACGGTCGCTGAGGCGGGATGGACAGCCGTCGCGGGGTCGCGGGGTCGCGGGGTCGCGGGGTCGGAGACTGCCGTCGCGAGGTCGCGGGGTCGCGGGGTCGCGGGGTCGACGACAGCCATTACGGACTTGCTAGCAATGACTGAGGAAGTGTCGTCTTGTGGAGATTCGACAGGCACGGTTGTCGGAATTTCGCCGTCGACCCCGCGACCCCGCGACCCCGCGACTTCGCGACGGCTGTCACAGTTACCCCGCGACCCCGTGACCCCTCCAGCATTGTCCCAGCCGTTCATGTCAAAACAACGAATACCGCTGCGCCAGCGGCAGCACCAGCGCCGGGTCGCAGCGCAGTTCGATGCCGTCGGCGGTGACGCGGTAGGTTTCGGGATCTACGGTGATGCGTGGGCAGGCGGTGTTCAGCTTGAGGTCGCGCTTGCCGATGGTGCGGCAGCCACGCACGGCCTCCAGACGTTTGCGCAGGCCATAGCGCTGGGGATTGCCCAGCTCCAGACTGCGGCCGCTGACCCAGCTGATGCCGGTGGCGGCGGCGGCGCGGCCGTGGGCGCCCCACATCGGGCGCATGATCACCGGCTGGGGCGTGGGGATCGAGGCGTTGGCGTCGCCCATCTGGGCCCAGGCGATGAAGCCCGATTTCAGCACCAGCTCGGGGCGGATGCCGAAAAAGCCGGGTTTCCATAGCACCAGGTCGGCAAGCTTACCGGTTTCGACCGAGCCCAGCAGGTGGCCCATGCCGTGGGCGATGGCGGGATTGATAGTGTATTTGGCGATGAAGCGGCGGATGCGCTCGTTGTCATTCGGCCCCTGCTCGGTCGGCAGCCGGCCGCGCTGCACCTTCATCTTGTGCGCGGTCTGCCAGGTGCGGGTGATCACCTCGCCGACCCGGCCCATGGCCTGGCTGTCGCTGGAGATGATCGCGATGGCGCCCAGGTCGTGGAGGATGTCCTCGGCGGCGATGGTCTCGGCGCGGATGCGCGACTCGGCAAAGGCCACGTCCTCGGGAATCGAGGGATCGAGGTGGTGGCAGACCATGAGCATGTCCAAGTGCTCATCGATGGTATTGACGGTGAAGGGCCGGGTCGGATTGGTCGAGCTGGGGATGACGTTGGGCTCACCGCAGACCCGCAGAATGTCCGGGGCATGGCCGCCGCCCGCACCCTCGCTGTGATAGGTGTGGATGGTCCGGCCTTTGAAGGCGGCGATGGAATGCTCGACCGCGGCGGACTCGTTGAGCGTGTCGGTGTGGATGGTCACCTGCACGTCATGGGCATCGGCCACGGTCAGGCAGGCGTCGATGGCCGCGGGGGTGGTGCCCCAGTCCTCGTGCAGTTTCAGGCCGACGGCCCCGGCCTCAAGCTGGTCGGTCAGGCCTTCGGGCCGGGACGAGTTGCCCTTGCCGGTGAAGCCAAAATTCATCGGCAGGTCGTCCACCGCTTGCAGCATCAGCTCAAGGTGGCGGCTGCCAGGCGTGCAGGTGGTGGCATTGGTGCCGGTGGCGGGGCCGGTGCCGCCGCCCAGGAAGGTGGTGACGCCGCTGGCCAGGGCTTCATTCACCTGCTGCGGGCAAATAAAATGGATGTGCGTGTCGACGCCGCCGGCGGTGAGCAGACAGCCCTCGCCAGCGATGACCTCGGTGGTCACGCCCACCACCATACCCGGCGTCACGCCGGCCATCACGTCGGGATTGCCGGCCTTGCCGATGCCGACGATCATGCCGGCCTTCACGCCGACGTCCGCTTTGACGATGCCCCACCAGTCGATGATCACCGCATTGGTAATCACCAGATCCAGACAGTCGCGCTCGCCCAGGCCGGTCGCTTGGCCCATGCCGTCACGCAAAACCTTGCCGCCACCGAAGACGCATTCGTCGCCATAGTGGGCGTAGTCCTTCTCGATCTGCAACCACAGGTCAGTGTCGGCCAGGCGCACCCGATCGCCGGTGGTGGGGCCGTAGAGGTCGCAGTAGTGGGAGCGGGGTATTTTCATGAGTTTTGAGTTTCTGGTTTCGAGGCCGCAACGTTCTGGTTCAGGAACCTGGGGAGTTGGGACGTGGTGCTCCGGTACTCGAAACTTGAGACTCGAAACTTGAGACTCGCGCCATGACTTCGTCAAGGCGCTCCGGTGTGGCTGGGCCGTTTACCAGATTATTGCCGCCCATCACCACGCGCTTTCCGGCGATGGCGCACAAGGTCACGGTTTTGGTCTCGCCCGGCTCGAAGCGCACTGCGGTGCCGGCGGGGATGTCGAGGCGCATGCCGTAGCTGGCGGCACGATCAAAGCGCAGGTAGGCGTTGGTTTCGATGAAATGGTAGTGGCTGCCCACTTGGATCGGCCGGTCGGCCAGGTTGGTCACCGCAAGGCTGATGGTCGGACGACCGTCATTGAGCGCGACCTCGCCTTCGCCCACCTGCACTTCGCCCGGAATCAGCGACTCCGCGTTCTGCACGGTGCTCTCCGCACTTGGGCGCAGCCCGCTTCCGTACAGCGCCAGGGCCATGTCCCCATCGGCGGCGCAGATCGGCGTGTGTACCGTCACCAGCTTGGTGCCGTCGGGGAAGGTGCCTTCGACCTGCACCTCGCTGACCAGTTCCGGCACTCCTGGCATGACCTGATTGCGGCCCAGCAGCTGGCGGCCCAAATCCATCAGCACGGCTACCCGCCGGCCATCGCGGATGAACTCCAAAAGGACGCTGGCGATCAAGGCCACGGCCTCGGGCTGGTTGAGCAGCACCCCTCGGGCCAGGCGCCGCTGGGCCAAAAAGCCTGCCTGGGTGAGCATGAGCTTATCGATATCGCGGGGGACGAGGTGCATGGATTAGTTTCGAGTTTTGAGTTTCGAGGTGCGAAATTACAGTGATGTGAGTGGGGTTGGTGGGACGGCCGTTGGTGTCGTTTGGTGCCTTGAAACTCGAAACTCACGCCCACCGGCGGTGCCAGCGGGGGTCGTCGAGGATGGTGGCCAGCGGCGCGAGCGTAGCACGCAGGAAGTGCTGGGCTGGCTCGACGGCGACGGCAGCGAAGCGCAGGACGCAGCCATCGGCCAAGGGGCTGACGGCGGTTAGCAGCCTTGATGACGGCGTCAGCGTCCGCGTGGCCTCGGCGGCCAGCAGGCCAGCCGCCAGCTCCCTCACCCGTGGGCCCACGACGATGAGTGTGCCATAGCAATGGAAGCGGCCCATGCGTTGCGGCAGGTCGGCCCCGGTGAGCAGCAGCCGGTCTTCCAACAAGGTCCCAGCCGGCGTGTCGACCTGCAAGCGGCTGTCGACTTGGTGCCAGACCCACGACTCGTCGCGGGCGCTGCGCCCGGCGCTGAGCCAGTCCAGCAGCACCACGCTGCCCCCGGCAGCGAGCTGGCAGCGGGTGCGCTGGGCAAAGCGTGCCCCGGCAAAGGGCGTGACGTGGTCGGGGACGCTGATCAGCAGCCCGTCCTCGGCGACCGTGGCGTGCAGAGTCTGGCTGGCCGTGAGGCCGTTATCAGAACGATACACCTTGGTCGACGCCTGGGTCGCGAGCACCAGCGTGGCCCCCGACTCGATGGTCGCATTCAAGGCGATGGCATCGCCGGCCAGCAGTCCCCCACCAAAAGTCCCGCCATAAACCCAGGCCGCCGGTCCACGGCCCACCGGGGTCAGCAGCTTGAGCGGCGTCGTTGCATACACCGTGGTGAGCGTCGAAGCGCCAGCAACCAGGGCCGCGGCCAAGTGGCCGCGGCCAGTGTCGAGTTTCTGGTTTCGAGTTTCGAGTTGCGCCCGGAAGCCGGCTGGCATTTCGTTCATAGGTTATCTCCAGTAGCGTCCCCTGGAAACTCGGAACTCGAAACTCGAAACTCAAAGCTCATAACCGCAGGTGTCGTTCCACCACCTCGGCGGTCAACTCCGTAGTGCTGCCGTCCGCCACCACCTTGCCGCGGTCCATGATCGCGAAGCGATGGCCGATCTCTTTGACGAAGTCCAGGTATTGCTCGACCAGGATGATGGTCATGCCTGCGTCAGCCAAGCGCTGCAAGGCCCGGCCGATATCCTGGATGATATTGGGCTGGATGCCTTCGGTGGGCTCATCCAGGAGCAAAGTCGTGGGCTTGCCGACCAGGGCCCGGGCAATGGCCAGCTGTTGTTGCTGGCCGCCCGAGAGGTCGCCGCCACGGCGATGGATGAAAGTGCGCAGGATCGGGAAGAGGTCGATCAACTCGTCCGGCACCCGCCGCAGACCGTCGCTGCGCGCGGACAGGCCGACCTCAAGATTCTCAAGCACGGTCAGGCGCGGAAAAATCTCGCGGCCTTGTGGTACCAGGGCCAGACCGGCTTTGGCGCGACGATGCACAGGCAGAGCGGTGATGTCCTGGTCGCCCAAATGCACCGTGCCACTGCGCGCCTTGAGCTGGCCCATGACCGTACGCATCAGCGTGGTCTTGCCCACGCCATTGCGGCCCATCACGCAGGTGATCTGGCCGACGGGGCATTCCAGCGAGACCTCGCGCAGGGCCTGGACCGAGCCGTACTGGAAGGAAAGCGAACGCAGGGAGAGCATCAGGTCCGTTCCTTGCCGCGGCCCAGGTAGGCCTCCATGACCTTGGGATCCTGGCTGACGTGGTCCAGGGTGCCGTCCGACAACACCCGACCCTCGCACAGCACGGTGACGCGGCTGTTGAGGCGTCGCACGAACTCCATGTCGTGCTCGATGACGATCAGGGTATGGTCACCCTTCAGCTCGGACAGCAACTCGGCCGTGAGCGCGGTCTCGTGGTCGGTCAGGCCGGCGGCGGGCTCGTCCACCAACAGCAAGGTCGCGCCCGACACCATCAGCATGCTGATTTCGAGCCATTGCCGTTGGCCGTGGCTCAGATCCAGGGCGGGATGGTTGCGGCGCTCGATCAGATGGGTGCGGGTGAGCAGCGCGTCGATCTGTTCGCGCTGGGCGGCCGTCTCGCTGCCGAACAGGTTCTGCCACACGCGACGGCGGCCGGGCAGGGCCAGTTCCATGTTCTCGTAGACGGTCAGGCTGTCGAAGACCGAGGGGGTCTGGAATTTACGCCCGACGCCCAGGGCCGAAATATCCGCATCGCGCCAGGTTGTGACATCGTGTTCACCAATGACCACACGGCCGCTGGTCGGCTTGGTTTTGCCGCTGATCACATCACAAAGGGTGGTCTTGCCCGCACCATTGGGGCCGATGACCACCCGCAGGTCGCCGCGGTCGACGCCGAAGTAATTCACATCAAGGGCCTTGAAGCCGTCGAAGACCGCGGTGATCTCGGTCAGCTGCAGGAAGTCGGCGCGGGTGCCGCCGGTAATGTCGCTCATGGTACTGCCTTTACGGTCTGGGCCTTGGCGATCAGCCGGCGCCACATCCCGATGACGCCCGTGGGCATGAACAACACCACGCCAACGAAAATGCCGCCGAGCACGAAGGGCCAGGTGCTGGGCATGACCGAGGTCAGGTACGAATAGAGAAGGTTGATGCCCAGCGCCCCGAGCACCGCACCGAACACCGTTGAGCGTCCGCCCACCGCCACCCACACCACCACCAGGATGCTTTTCACGGCGATCATGTCAGCGGGATTGATGTTGCCGTTCTGCGGCGTGTATAAGGCGCCGGCGATGCCGGCCAGGACTGCGCCCAGGGTAAAGACTGCGGTTTTGATCCACACTGGCTGGTAGCCGGCGAAACGCAGGCGCATCTCGCTGTCGCGCACGGCCAACAGCAGCCGCCCGAAGCGGGTTCCGGTCAGCCACAGGGCCAGCAGCACGGTGCCCACCAGGGCGAGCGCACTGACCTCGTACAAGGCGATTTTGACCACCGGGTCGGTCAGGTCGAAGCCGGCGAAGGTCTTCAAGGGCGTGATGCCATTGGTGCCGCAGAGCTGGAGGTCGTTACGGCAGAACAGCAACCACATGGCGATGGTCAGGGCCTGGGTGATGATCGAAAAGTACACCCCGCGGATGCGGCTGCGGAAGGCGAAGTAGCCAAATATGAAGGCCAGCAGGCCGGGCAGCAGCACCACCATCAACAGGGCAAAGCCAAGATGGCCGAAGGGCTGCCAGAAGGCCGGCAGGGTCATGCCGCCGATCTCGCTGGAGACCACATAGAGCGCTTCAGGGATGCCATTGCCAAGCAACGGCCCCTGCATGGCGATGTACATGCCCACCGCATAGCCACCGATGGTGAAGAACATTGCTTGGCAGAGACTGAGGATGCCGGTGTAGCCCCACACCAGGTCCAGGCCGATGGCCATGATGGCGAAGCAGCAGAAGCGGCCCAGCTTGGAGACGAAGGCCTCATCGCACCAACCCAGGGCCAGGGCCATGGGCACGCCCAGCAGCAAGGCGAAGAGAGCCAAGCCGGGCAGAGCTTGATCGGTCCAAAGCGCAGCACCGCGCCAGCCACCGCGATACAGACGAAGCAACGGCGGGACGGTCGCGTAACGCATCCCTGAGGGCATATCAGACATCGGCCAGCCTCCCCCGGGGCGGGAAGATGCCCTGGGGCCGGAACTGCAGGAAGAGGATCACTAGGCCCAGCACCAGGACCTTGGCATAGACGGTCTGGACGAATGGCTCCAACAGCTTGTTGATGATGCCCAGCCCCAGGCCGGCCCAGACCACGCCGGCCAAGTTGCCCACGCCGCCCGCGGCGACAGTCAGGAAGGAGTCGATGATGAACTCCTGACCCATGTCCGGCTTCAGGCCGCCGATCAGGGTCAGTGCCACGCCCGCCGCGCCGGCCAGCCCCGAACCCAGAGCGAAGGTCAGGCCATCGATGCGGCGGGTATCCACGCCCAGGGATCCGGCGGTGCGCCGGCTCTGGGTGGTGGCGCGCAGCAGCAGACCCAGGCGCGTCTTGGTCAGCAGCAGCCAGACGCCGATGATCGACACGGCCGTCAACATGATGATGAACAGGCGGTTCCAGGGCAGAACCAGATCGGGCGAGGGCTCCCACCCACCCACCAACCAGCCGGGCGCGGTGACGGCCTGATTGTCGCCAAAGCTGACGCGTACTGTCTGGATGAGCAGGTAGCTGATGCCCCAGGTGGCCAGCAGGGTTTCGAGCGGCCGACCATAAAGATGCCGGATTACAGTCAGCTCCAGCAGCCAACCGACCACGCCCGCCGCGCCGAAACCAGCGATCACTCCCACGGGGAAGTACCAGGGCATGAACGAGGCCGGCAGCCAGGCATGGAAGGCCCAGGACACCAGCAGGCTGGCATAGGCCCCGACCATCAGCATTTCGCCGTGGGCCATATTGATGATGCCCATCAGGCCGAAGGTGATGGACAGCCCCAAGGCCATGATGATCAGGATCGAGCCGGCGGACAGGCCGCTGAAAATGGTCTGGGCCACGCGGATGCGGCTTTGATAGCTGGTGATGTCAGCGATGGCCAGGTTCACGGCGACTTTGGTGGCATCGTCCTGCTCGGTGGCCAACACATCTTTCAAGCGGGTCAGCGAGCGGGTGCTGTTGAGGGTCGCCAGGGCGCCGGCGGCGGCGGCGCGCGAGGCTGGTACGGCCAGATCCGCCATGGCGACGCCCTCAGCGGCGGCGCGGCGGATCGCTGGCACCTCATCGGCGGCCGCGATCGGCACCAGCATGACCCGCGCGGTTTCGGTGAAGCCATCGCCAGTCCGCACCACCGCATTCAGGCGGTTGACGGGATTGGGGTCGGCCAAACGCAGACGGTCGATGGCCTCGCCGGCCAAGCGGCGCTCCTTCATGCGCACGGGAACTTCGGCCAACTGGCTCTTGGCCACCAGGGCGCCGAGCGGCACGCGGGTCAGCGGATCAAGCGGCTGGCCCTGGCCGTCGTCCAGGGAATCGAGCACCAGCACGACCTTGCCATCAAGGAGCCAGGCTGAGTTTTGTCGGTAATCTTCAAGAAAAGGGATCAGGCGCGGCTCGCGGCTCGCACCGATGGCCTTCAGCGCGGCGGCCCGCGCGGGGCCTTCATCGCCGGACAGCGGAGTCAGGTCGACTGCGTCAGGGGTCTCGATGCCACAGAGGGCGGAGGCCAGCATTAGCAGGACGGAAATGATGCGGAGATTCACGCGGCTCCAGCAGAGGATTCTGCTCAAGGGGAACAGAAACCCCTCCGGCCCGGTGGACCGGAGGGGTCGTGCGACAGCAGACGCTGCTTACTTCTTCGGGCCGCCGGTCGGGGCGGGGATCTTAGATGGGTCGGGCCACAGGTAGCTGCTGTAGCTGTCGGGTTTGACCAAACCCTTGGACTTCCAGACGATCTTGAACTGGCCGTCTTTCATGATTTCGCCGATGTAGACTGGCTTGTAGGTGTGCTGATTCTTCTCGTCCATCTTCTTTTTGCCGCCGGGTGCGTCGAACTCCATGCCGTAGACTGCGGCGCGGACCTTGTCGACGTCGAAGGACTTGGCCTTCTCGACGGCAGCCTTCCAGACGTAGACGCCATAATAAGCGGCTTCGATCGGATCACTAACCACACGGTCTTTGCCGTACTTGGCCTTGAAGGCGTCGATGAACTTCTTGTTCTCGGGGGTGTCGATGGACTGGAAGTAGTTCCAGGCGGCGAGGTGGCCGGCCAGGGGTGGGATTTCCATGGCGCGCAACTCGTCTTCGGCGACCGAGAAGGCCATGATCGGGCAATCACCGGCGGTCAGGCCCTGATTGGCGAATTCCTTGTAGAACGGCACGTTCGAGTCGCCGTTGATGGTCGACAGCACGCAGGCGCCGCCGCCCTTCGAGAACTCTTTGAGCTTGGCGACGATGGTCTGGTAATCCTTGTGACCGAAGGGGGTGTACTCTTCCATCACATTGGCGTCAGGCACGCCCTTGGACTTCAGGAAAGCCTTCAGCACCTTGTTGGCGGTGCGAGGGAAAACGTAGTCGGTGCCCAGCAGGTAGAACTTCTTGGCGCCCTGCTCCATCATGTACTCGGCCGCAGGCACGAGTTGCTGATTCGGCGACGCGGCAGTGTAGAAGACGTTGAGCGACTGCTCTTCGCCTTCGTACTGCACGGGGTAGAACAACAGGCCGTTGTTCTCTTCGAAGACCGGCAGGACATGCTTGCGCGAGACCGAGGTCCAGCAGCCGAAGACGGCCGCGCACTTCTTGGTCAGCAGCAGTTCCTTCGCCTTTTCAGCGAAAAGTGGCCAGTCGCTGGCGGGATCGACGATCACCGCTTCGAGCTTGCTGCCCATCACGCCGCCCGCGGCGTTGATCTCATCGATCGCCATGACGCTGGCGTCCTTGCAGGACGTTTCGCTGATGGCCATGGTGCCAGAGAGGGAGTGAAGGATACCCACCTTGACGGTCTCAGCAGCGCTGAGTCCAAGGGTGGCGATGGTCGCGAGCGCGGCCGATCGCAGGATGGTAGAGATGGTCATCGGGTTCCTGGCGTGGCGGGGTGAACCGCCGGGTGGTTGGCCGAGACGATCAGGACGGGCCACACTCCCGTCCCGCTCGTCACTCGACATCCTCATGGATGAGGACGGGCGAAGGTGTGCCGGGGAAACCCCGATGGCGCAATGCTGCGTTTGGCAACACAACATCACCCGGTCGTCGGTTGAGGGCTGGAAGAACGGTCTGTAAGGCGTGCGCTAGCGGCGGCTTTGACCATGATGCGGCCGCCAAGGTGCGGTGCCAACGGGGGCGGCGTTAGCGTGGTCCGGAACAGCAATTCATTCAACGGTTTCGATGCCTGCGTGCATTAGGGGGCAGGCATCAACTTTAGCGGCGTGCTGACCCTACAGCTGGGACAGCGGGTCGCCGAGCTGCAGCGCCACCAGGGCGCAGGCGGCGACCACGGTCAGGCCCCGGGCTTTTGCCGCAGCGATCAGTTCGGGCGCGTCGGCGCCGGGGTTTAGCCACAAGCCACGGGGATGCACGGCAACGATCTCGGGCAGCAGCTTCAGGCCGATGGAGGGATTGACATACATGCAGACCAGATCCAGCGGCTGCGGCACCTGTTCTAGGTTGCTTACGGCGGCATGCCCGGCGATCTCGCTGGCCGAAGGATGCACTGGCCAGACCTGCCAACCTTTGGCGGCGAAACGCAGAACCGCTTGATGGCTATACCGGCTGGGGTCGGGTGACGCACCGACAATGGCGACACTGGGCATGGACTCTTCCTTTTCGACTTCGTTTCGGCAGGATCGCCACCGGAACCTGCCCGTCTACGGG
>JBBQTJ010000082.1:0-12031 GCA_038213315.1 Planctomycetota bacterium | reverse complement strand
CTAAAGTGTCCCGTCCCAGGTTGCCAGAAACTCAGCCTTGTCGGATTCCAGCATGGCACCGTGCAGGTCGTCGGCATCGCCGTCCATGTAGCGGTCGAGGCTGTAGCCGGTCCAGTTGATGCGGTGGTCGGTGATGCGGTTCTGCGGAAAGTTGTAGGTGCGGACCCGATCCGAGCGGTCGCCGCTGCCGACCTGGCTTTTGCGATGGGCGGCGCGGATGTCGGCCAAGCGTTGCCGTTCGGCCTCGTACAGGCGCGAGCGCAGCCACTTCATGGCCTTGTCCTTGTTGGCTACCTGGCTGCGTTCTTCCTGGCAGGCTACCACCACGCCGGACGGCTTATGCACGATGCGCACGGCGGACTCGGTCTTGTTGACGTGCTGACCACCGGCTCCACTCGCGCGGAAGGTGGTGATCTCAAGATCGTCCGGGCGGATGGTGACGTCGGTCTCTTCGGCCTCGGGCAGCACCGCCACGGTGGCGGCGCTGGTGTGGATGCGCCCCTGGGCCTCGGTGGCGGGCACCCGCTGCACGCGATGGCCGCCTGATTCGTGGCTGAGCAGGGCGAAGGCGCCCGTGCCCACCACCTGGAAGATGGCCTCTTTGAAACCGCCTTGTTCGCCCTCGGACAGGGACACCGGAATGAGGCGCAGACCGTGCCGCTGCATCCACATCGTATACATGCGCGCCAGGTCGCCGACGAACAGGCTGGCCTCGTCGCCGCCGGTGCCGGCCCGCAATTCCAGAATGGCATTGCGGTCAGCCGCCGGATCGCTGGTGGCCAGCAGCGCCTTGATGCGCTCAAGCACGTCTTGAGCGCGAACCTCAGCCTCGGCGATCTCAACGTGGGCCAGCTCGCGCATATCCGGTTCTGCCAGCAGGGCCCGGGCCCCATCGGCCGCCGCCTGGGCCGCCTGGTGCTCAGCGAAAGGCTCCATCACCCGCGCGTAGCGGGCGTGCTCGCGCAGCACCTGCTGATACCGCGGCGACGCGATGATCGCCGGATCAGCCATCTGGGCTGCCAACTGGTCATAGCGCCCGCGCAGAGCCAGCAGATTGGTGATGAGGTCGGACATGGGGGACAGCCGTCGCGGGGTCGGGGAGAACTAGAGACAACCGTCGCGGGGTCGCGGGGTCGGGGCAACGGAGACAGCCGTCGCGGTGTCGCTGACTACATTCGAGCATTCCAACATTTGACCCCGCGACCCCGCGACGGCTGTTAATATACGCAAACAGCCCGCCGGGAATCCCGACGGGCTGCGCGCGTTCCGCCTGACAGCGGCTACTTCTTCTTGATCAGGTTCGAGAGGCCGCCCTTGCCGTACTTGTTGCCGAACTTCTCCACGCGGCCGGCGGTATCGAGGATACGCTGGGTGCCGGTGTAGAAGGGATGGCTGGCCGAGCTGACGTCGACCTTCACCAGCGGGTATTGCTTACCCTCGACGGTCACGGTGGCCTCAGTCTTGATCGCGCTAAGCACGATATACTGGGCCTGGGTGATGGTGTCTTGGAAGACGACCTCACGGACCTTGGGATGGATGTCCTTCTTCATGATTTATTTCTTTCCCTTGTCGGCCTTTTTGCCCTTGTCGCCCTTATCACCCTTGTCGCCCTTGTCGCCCTTGGCGGGCTTCTCGGACTTGCCAGCCTTGTCGCCCTTGGCGGGCTTCTCGGCAGCAGCCGGCTCGGCCTTCGCGGCGTCGCCTTCGGCGGCGGCCTCGTCACCGTTCTTGCCGGCTTCCTTGGCCTTCTTGGCGTCCTCCTTGGATTTGATCTGCGCAGCCGCGTAGGCCGCCAGGGTATCGGCCAGAGACGGCGCATTCGGGTCGCTGTTGATGACTTCGACCTTGATGGTCACCGGCACCTTGCGGTGCAGGCTGACTTCGATCGCGTACACGCCGAGGCGCTTGATCTTCTCGGTCAGGTGCACTTGCTTGCCATCGAGCTTGACGCCCTTGGCTTCGAGGGCTGCGACGATCTCTTTGGTGCCGATGGAGCCGAACAGCTCCAGTTCGTGCGCCACGCGGCCGGGGATCTGCACGGTCATGCCGTCGACGGTCTTCTTCTGGACGAGAGCATGGGCCTCGCGCTCAGTCTCGGACTTGGCGGCCTTTTCGCGCAGCACGTCGACCTGACGCTTGTGCGCCTGGCTGACGGGGATGGCAAGGCGGTAGGGGAACAGGTAGTTGCGGGCATAGCCAGGAGCCACACGGACGACATCGCCCATGTTGCCCAGCTTGAGCACGTCTTCGACCAGCAGGACTTCTTGTCGTTTAGCCACGGGTCACCTCACTCGCCAACAAAGGGCAGCAGGGCAAGGAAGCGGGCACGCTTGATCGCGGTGGCGACCTGGCGTTGATAGAACGCTGATGTGCCGTTGCGCTTGCGGGTGGAGATCTTGCCCTGGGACGAGACGTAGCGGCCCAGGGTGGCCAGATCGCGGTAATCAACTTCGAAGGTCTTTTCCTTCTCGAAGCGGCAGCTCTTGGGAGCTTCAACGCGCTTGGCGCGCTTGGGACGACGCTTGAGCTTACCGGCTTTGCCGGCACCGAAAGGCTTCATGGATGTTCTCGTGAGTAAAGGTTATTTAAGGTAGATGAAGAGCTGAGACCGGCGGTCAGAACGGCGGCTCGTCGTCCAGCGGAGGCTGGGCGGCCGGCGACGCGCCGCGCGAGGGCGAGGACGGGGCGGTAGGCATCGCGGCCGGAGCGCCGCCTTCATCGCCACCGCCGGACGGAGCGGAGGAACCACCCTGACCCTTGGAGTCGATGAACTGCACGCTATCGGCGACCACCAGCATGCGCGAACGCTTCTGGCCGGATTCCTTGTCGTCCCACTGGTCGAGGCGCAGACGCCCCTCGACGAAGCAGCCACGACCCTTGGTGAGGTACTGCCCCACCAGCTCGGCGGTACGGCCCCAGGCTTCGACGTCCACGAAGGTCGTCTCGTCCTTGAGATTGCCGTCCCGGTCCTTCCAGCGGCGATTGACCGCCAGACCGAACTTGGCCACGGTGCCCTGACCGGCTGGCCTGACTTCGGGATCCCGAGTCAGATTCCCGGCCAGGAACACCTTGTTGTAGTTGAACGACACGACTCAGTTCTCGGTCATGGGGATGCCCGATTGGGCAGCAGCAGCAGCGGCGGCGGCGGCAGCGATGGCGGCTTCAGCGGCCTTGGCGCGCTGCACGCGGATCAGCTCCAGCTCTTTGCCAGGACGGGACACGATCAGCTGACGCAGGATCAGTTCGCCTAGCGCCGCACGGCGTTCGATCTTGTCGACCGCAGTAGGGGTCGCTTCGAAGTAGGCGATCAGATAGAGCGCGGTGGTCTCACCCTTGATGGGGTAGGCGAGCTTACGCTCTTCCCACTTGAGCATCTCGATGAAAGTGGCGCCTTCAGACTCGTAGGTCTGACGGACGGCAGCCAGAGTGCCGTCGTAGTCGGCGCGAGCCGCGGCGGACTTCACCAGGATGGTGGTTTCGTAGGTACGGACGGCCGTTGCGGCCATAGAAAGCTCCTCGGTCGGAAGGACCGGTTCGTGGACCGCGCGATGAACGCGCGGGAGGCCCGGATGCTGGGCCCCGAAGGGACACCGGACCGCGGATGCGGCCCGGTCAAATTGTCAGATTCAAGCCTTGGGGGCGACGGACTTGGCCTTGGCGGCCTTGGCGGCCTTGGCCACTTCAGCCTTGGTCGGGGCCGCAACCTGCTTGGGCGGCGCGCCCTTGGCCACGGCGATGGCCAGACGGCTCTTGGTGCGGGCCGCAGCCTTCTTGTGCACCGTGTTGCCGCTGGCGGCCTGATCGATGCGCTTGGTGAAGGTGCGATACAGCTCGGCCGCTTCGTCCTTCTTGCCGTCGTGGACTGCGCGCTCCAGCTTCTTGCGGATCGTCTTCAGTTCGGTGATCCGCGTCTTGTTGGCGATGCGATGGGTCTCGCTCTTGCGCAGACGCTTCTTGGCACTGTTGTTATGAGGCATTGTAAGGTGTTTCCGCCACGTATGGGCGCGAGGTGATAGCTGATGGTCGTTAAATACCGCGGAGCTTGTTCAGCCGGTCCGCAGCATCTTTGTAGCCAAGATCGATGGAGACGAGCTTTTCGAACTGGATGATCGCCTGATCCTTCTTCCCTGATTCCTCGAAGACGCGGGCCAGAGCGAAGCGGATCTGCTTGGCCTCGTCGCCCAGCTCGTCTATGCAAAGAGCGAGCGAAGCATTGTAGTGCTGTGCAGCAAGGTCAAGCAGATTCTTCTTTCCGAAGCAGTAGCCCAGGAACTTATGTGATGCTTGGCGGTAGCGCGGATCGGCAACGGTGCGCTGGAATTCGCTCGCCGCTGCCTCTATCTGCCCCAGTGCCAGCAGGGTATTCCCGAGGCTGTAACGATGGGTCATGTCGGTGGGCTGACGCTCGACGCGCAGCCGGTACTCTTCAAGCCGGATCTGGGTCAGGGCCTGTTTGGCCGCTTGGTCATCGGGGGCGGCCCGCAGCTTGACCTCGGCATCGCTGATGCGGATGTCCCCCAGCTTCATCACCACCACAAAGTCCAGGGGATCGAGCTGTGCCGCACGCTGGAAACAGTCCCGCGCGTCGGCCGTGCGGCCGACCCTGGCCTGGGTGTCGCCACGCTTGATCCAGAGCGCCTTATCGCCGGGATTGGCTTTCAGGTCCTCATCCAGGAAGCGCACCACCTCGTCCGCATCGGCGGTGGTGCGGATCATGCGGTTCATGACCTCTTGCCGGCGCGCCATGCTGGTGTCGTTCACCTGCGCGGTGTAATCCGAGGCTTTGCCTTCGCTCTGCTTTTGGCGGAAGCGCATTGACTTGTAGGCCTCCCAGTTCTTCACCGTCTTGCCCGCATCGGTGTGGTCAGGCTTGGCCTTTTCGAGTTCGCGCATGAGGTTGAGAGACGATTCAAGGTGCGCGTCTTCGTCGGTCTCCTTGTGCTTGTCGTGCATCGCCTGGGCATGGGCCCAGAGCGCCTTTTCGTTGAACATACCGGTCTTGTGGTGTTCGTCGTAATAGAACAACCCGATCTCACGCATGGACTTCGCGGTGGGCACGAGGCGCATGGCCACATCGGCCATTTGCAGGAGGTTCTTGGGCTCGGGATTGCCGCCCAGGGCCTTGGCGGCGGCCACCAGCTGCTTGTGGGGATCCTTGCTCATTGAGCCGCTCAGCCCGCCCATCAGGCCGCCGAATAGGCTTTTCTTGCCCGCCTCCTTGGCCTTGCGCCGCGACGCATCCAGCAAGAGGCGATGCACCTCGATATTGCCGGGCTCGACGTCCAGCATTTCGTAGCACTTTTCCAGGGCGAGGTCGTAGCCCCGCCGGTCCAGGGCCTGCTTCACCGAGAGGATGTGCTTGGAGAGATCAACCATGTTGGTCTCCTTGGGGTGGTTTTGGGTCGTATCGAACCAAAAATTGTTGCGAGGGGGTGTTGTAGCCTAGCATGGATTCATGCACAAGGACTTCCAGACCGCAGGGGCATCAGCTGCATCAAGTGCATATCCTGGCCTACCAGAGCTGGTACAGTACCCGCATCCGGTTCTACGCCGGGCGGCCACACCTGTTACCGTCTTTGATGACGACCTGCGGGACTTCTGCCAACGCATGTTCGCGGTGATGGAGCTGAAGCGCGGAGTCGGCCTGGCTGCGCCGCAGGTGGCGGTGAGCAAACGGATCTTTATCACCGACCATCTGCGCCGGAAGGACGAGCCCGAAGCCCATGACCGCCGGGTCTGGATCAATCCGCGCCTCATCGACCCCCAGGGTGAAACCGTCTATGAGGAAGGCTGCCTCAGCTTTCCCGGCATCTATGCCAAGGTGACCCGCTGGAACGGCTTCACCGCCGCCTGGCAGGATGAGTGGGGGCGCGAGCAGCGTCTTTCCCTGGACATCCAAGCGGGGGACTTCCTCGGCATCATCATCCAACACGAACTCGACCACCTCGACGGCCGCCTCTTCGTCGACCACCTCAGCCCGGCCCAACTCAGTGTGATCAAGGGCCGCATGAAGGACCTGGAGCGCGACTACAAGCACGAGACGGGGAAGGATGGGGCGGTGTTGCGCAGATGAGGATGACAGCCGTCGCGGGGTCGCGGGGTCGCGGGGTCGCGGGGTCGGGGACTCGCATCGCCGCCACCGACAGTGGTCCATGGCCCTCCATCTTCACGACACCGCGACGCCGCGACACCGCGACACCGCGACACCGCGACGGCCGTCACTGCTGTCCCCGACCCCGCGACCCCGCGACGGCTCTTTCTGCTGCCCGCGACTCCGCGACGGCGGTCTAGATGCCCCCCTCCTTCAGCCTCCCCGATGATCATGACCGTCTGGCCGAACTGGGCCGGATCGCGGGGTCGTTGGTGCATGAGCTGAAGAATCCCCTGGGGGTGATCCTGCTGAATGCCGAGTTGATTGAGCAGCAACTGCCCAATCTGCCTGAGTCGGAACGGTCCCGGCTGGCCAAGCGGCTGGGTCGCATCAGCGACAGCGGTCGCGCCCTGCAGGCCATCGTGCAATCCTTCCTGGCCTTTGCCCGGCCCCAGCGGCCAGATCCGGATGCGGTGGATCTGAACGGCCTGCTGCGCCATCTGCTGGCTGAGCAGGAGGACCTCCATCGCGCGGCGGAGATCCAGGTGTCCTTCCACCCCGATGCCCTGCTGCCCCAGGTGGCGGCGGACCGGGTCCATCTGCGCTCGGTCTTCCTGAATGTGCTGGTCAATGCCCGCGAGGCCCTGGCTGAACGCGGCAGCGAACGCCGCATCCTGGTGGTGACGCGCAGCCATACCGGCTTGGCGCGGGTGATGATCGCCAACAACGGGCCGGCCCTGCCCGACAAGGTCGCGGCGCACCTCTTCGAACCCTTCATCAGCGCGAAGGAGAGCGGCACCGGCTTGGGACTGGCGATCGTCAAGCGCTTGGTGGAGATGCACCACGGCACCATCGCGGTGAGCAGCGATCCGGCCCAGGGCGTCAGCTTCACCTTCGAGTTCCCTACCAGCCTGGGCCCGGTGCCTGGCGCGACGGCGGAATTACCCATGCCCGATGCCGGTATTGCTCCAGACTCGATCCTGTCCGCCCCCGCGCCGCACCGCCCTCGTCGCGCCACCGCCAAGTCCCGCCGCAAGCCTTCCCCGCGAACCACCTGAAGACCATGGCCAATATCCTGATCATTGACGATAATCCTGTGAATCTGGAGACGTTTGCCGACGCGCTGTCGGGCGAAGGGCATACGGTCGTCGGGGCCAAGACCGGCGAAGAGGGTTTGGCCAAGCTGGGTGCGGCGGCGATCGACGCGGTGCTCTGCGATCTGAAGCTGCCCAATTTGGACGGCTTGGCGACCATGGAGCTGGCCCACGAGAAGCTGCCGCAGCTGCCCTGGATCCTGATCACCGGACACGGCAATGAGCAGACTGCGGTGGACGCCATCAAGCAGGGTGCGTTCAATTATTTGACCAAGCCCGTCGACCTGGGCCGGCTCAAGGCGACCCTGGAAAGCGCCGCGCGTATGGCGGCAGCCAACCGCGAGAACAAGGCCCTGCGGCGCGAGCTGGGCTATGATGAAGCCCTTGATCGCATTGTCGGCACCAGCGCCGCGATCCGTCAGATGAAGTCGCTGATCCGCCAGGTCGCGCCCACCGGGGCGACGGTTTTGATCGAAGGCGAAAGCGGCACCGGCAAAGAGCTGGTGGCCGATGCCATCCATGCCCTGTCGGACCGCAGTGGCCGGCCGTATCACAAGATCAACACCGCCGCGATCCCGCGGGACCTACTCGAAAGCGAGCTGTTTGGCCACGAACGCGGCTCGTTCACCGGCGCGGTGGCCCTGAAAAAGGGCCGTTTCGAGGCCGCTGACACTGGCACGCTGTTTCTTGACGAGATCGGCGAGATGCCGCTCGACAGCCAGGTGAAGCTGCTGCGCGTCCTGCAGGATGGCAGCTTCAACCGCGTGGGTGGCACTGCGCCATTATCGTCCGACGTGCGCTTGGTGTGCGCCACCAACCGCAGCCTGAAGGCTGAGGTCCTGGCGGGCCGCTTCCGCATGGACCTCTTCTTCCGCCTCAACGTGGTCAACATCCAGGTGCCGCCGCTGCGCGAACGTCGCGAGGACATCCCGCTGCTGGCGAAATCCTTCATCGACCGCCTGAATCGCAGACATCACCAGGACAAGGAATTGTCCGACAGCCTGTTGCAGTCCCTGCGTCGCCAGGATTGGCCCGGCAATGTGCGCGAGCTGGAAAACGCCATCGAAAAGCATTATGTGCTTAGCCCGGGTCGTCTGATCGCGGGCGATGGACAGGTCGCCCAAGAACCCACCGGGCCGGCCGCTGCGGTCTATGCCACCCCGGCCCGGTCCTCGGCCGTCGACCAGGTCGCGTCGATCGACGATGCCATCCGCATTCTGGTGGGCCTGCCCGCCGACGAAGTCGAAAGGCGGCTGATCCTGGCCACCCTGGCCCATGCGGGCGGCAACAAGAGCAAAACCGCGCGCCAGCTGCAGATCGGCCTGAAGACCCTGTACCGCAAACTTGAAGAGTACGGCCTGAAGATCGGGGACGAGGAGTGATCCTGCTGGTCAACGATGACGGCATCGACGCCCCCGGGCTGCGGGCCCTGTACCATGCCCTGCGCGCCGCCACCAACGAGGCCGTGCTGGCAGTCGCGCCACATGTCGAGCGCTCTGGCCAAAGCCAGGCTATCACCCTGGATCGCGGTCTGGCCGTGACCGCCCGCCACGACCGCGGCTTCTTTGGTCTGGCGGTCGACGGCACCCCCGCAGACTGCACCAAGCTGGCCCTGACCGTGCTCTGCCCCGAAGCGCCGCGGCTGGTGGTCAGCGGCATCAATGACGGCCCTAACACCGGGCGCAGCATCTTGTATTCCGGCACCCTGGGCGCTGCGCTGGAAGCCGCCGTCGAGGGCCATGCCGCCCTGGCGGTCTCGCGCGAGAAGGGCGGCGGCGGCTTCGCCGAGGCCGCTGAGTTCGCTGCAGGCTGGGCCCGACGCCTCTTGGGTCGCAAGGAATACCGCGGCCAGGTGGTGAACCTGAACCTGCCGAGCCGACCCAAGGCGCAGTGGAAGGACGCGGTGATCGCCGCGCACGGCCGCTCGGGATTCGATGAGACCTACCGGGCAACCCGCGACGCCAAGGATCGGATCACTTGGCGGATCCACGGCGAATGGCGCATCAAGGAAGGCGATGGGCGCAGCGATGCAGCCCAGTTGACCGCAGGCCACCCGGTGCTGAGCCTGTTGCGGCCGGACCTGAACGCCCCCGACAAGGGTCTGCGCCGCCTGCTCGCCGCCAAGGAGCGCTGAAAGCCATGACCGAACCCGCCATCGTCGTGCGTGATCTGGCCAAGCGCTTCGACGACCTCGTAGTGCTGGACGGGATCAATTTCGAAGTCGCCAAGGGCGAAACCCTGGCCGTGCTGGGGCGCAGCGGCACCGGCAAAAGCGTGCTGCTGAAGACCATCATCGCGCTGATGGATCCGGACCGCGGTCAGGTCACGGTGCTGGGCCGGGACCTGCACGCCCTGGACGAAGCGGGGCGCCTGGCGGCCAGGCGCACCATGGGCTATGTGTTCCAAGGCGCGGCCCTGTTCGACAGCCTGACGGTGCTGGAAAACGTCGGCTTCCCCCTGTTGCAGAAGCGCCGGCCCGAGGCCGAGATCCGCGCCAAAGTGACCGAACGGCTGGAGATGGTCGGCTTGGCCGACGCCATCGACAAGCTGCCCAGCGAACTGTCGGGCGGCATGCAGAAGCGCGCCGGCCTGGCCCGGGCGATCATCGAGGAACCAGAAATCATCCTCTACGACGAGCCCACCACTGGCCTGGATCCCCTGACCACCGATGTGATCAATCAGATCATCCTGCGGCTGCGGCAGCGCCGGCAGGTCACCAGCGTGGTGGTGACGCACGATATCCGCTCGGCCTTCACCATCGCCGACCGCATCATCATGCTTGACCATGGCCGCATCGTCGCAGCCGGCACGCCGGCCGAGATCCAGAGCAGCGATAACGCCTGGGTGCAGCGTTTCATCGGCCGGGCCCCGCTTGACGGACACCAGTCCGGCGGACGGGCGCGTATCGTGCCGTCCGGCTCCAACCCGCGCCCAGTAGTTGGTGCCTGACGGCTCTGGACAGACGCGAGTACGGGGTTGTCGGACGAAACCACCTCCCTAGGCTGGCCCGACCATGACCGACGCCAACGCCAAGATCGTCTTCGCCAACTTCCCCGAGCGCACCTTCAAGGTGATGGTGGGCGCGAATATCAGTGCGACGGTCACCAAGACCATCCGGCGCATGACCATCGGCACCTATGAGATGTCGACCGGCCAGCAGGAGAACTCCACCAAGTCCCGCGAAGCTGCGCGGCAGGGCCTGATCACCCTGGCCAAGGCCAATGGCCTGTCGGTCGCCCGGGTTGAAAGCAAAGAGTTCATCGGCGTGTTCGCCGCCACGGGTGGCGAGGCCGACTACACCGTGTGGGTCACCACCCCGATCGAGCCGACCCAGGCCGCGCACATCATCTGGGCCAAATACCTCGAGATCGCCGGCGAAGGCAAGGTCGGCATCGCCTACAAGGTGGCCAACGCCTTTACCTCGGACGATGTCTTGGCCGTCCTGAGGACCGCGCTGAAAAACGCCGTCGTGCTCGGTGCCGGTGAGCCCTTCACCCTCAAGGGCAACCCGCCCCCCCGCTTTCAGAAGAAGGTCGCTCCGGCTCCTGCCGAAGCCACCTGACCGATGGCGGGCAGCTCCTTCGGCGACGCCTTCCGCGTTACCACCTTTGGCGAGAGCCACGGACCGGCCGTCGGATGCGTGATTGATGGCTGCCCACCTGGTCTGCCGCTTGATTTGACCCTGGTGCAAGCGGCCTTGGACCGGCGCCGTCCGGGGCAATCCAAATTGGTCACGCCCCGGGACGAAGCCGATCAGGTCGAAGCTCTGTCCGGTCTAGATCGCGAGAGCGGCAAGACCCTGGGCACCCCGATCTGCTTGATGGTGCGCAACCAGGATCAGCGCTCGGGAAGCTACGCCGACTGGAAGCATATCTATCGGCCCAGCCATGCCGACTTCGGCTATGACGCCAAGTACGGTCTACGCGCCTGGGAGGGCGGTGGCCGCAGCAGCGCCCGCGAAACCGTGGCCCGAGTCGCCGCCGGCGCAGTGGCCGAACAGGTTCTGCTCGCTCGCTTCCCCGCGCTGAGCTGCTTGGCCTGGGTCGAGCGTGTCCACCTGATCAATGCCCACGCCAGCATCGATCCGCTGAGCATTACCCGTGCGCAGGTCGAAGCCCATCCGACCCGCTGCCCCGACCCGGTCGCGGCTGCAGCGATGGAGACCGCCATCCTCGCCGCCAAGGCTGCGGGCGACAGCCTGGGCGGCATCGTCCGCCTGGTGGTCACCGGTCTGCCGTCGGGCCTGGGTGAACCGGTCTTCGACAAGCTCGATGCGCTGCTGGCCCAGGCCATGCTCAGCCTGCCCGCCTCCAAGGGTGTCGAATTCGGCTCCGGCTTCGGCGCCGCCGACCTCACGGGTTTGCAGCACAACGACCACTACGCTTGGTCGGAAGGCATCATGACCACCCGCAGCAACCGCTCCGGCGGCGTGCAGGGTGGCATCAGCAATGGCATGCCCCTGGATCTGCGCGTGGTGTTCAAGCCCACGGCCACGGTATTGAAGCCCCAGCCCAGCGCAGACCAGGCCGGCAATAATGTCGAACTGCAAGCCAAAGGCCGGCATGACCCCTGCGTCTTGCCGCGCGCCGTGCCCATCGTCGAGGCTATGGCCCTGCTGGTGCTGTGCGACTGCTGGCTACGCCAACGCGGTCAGGTGGGCGACCCCTGGCCGGGCTTGGGCGGGCCGCTGCACGGCTGAACGCTCCTGGTCAGCGGGCCAGGAACCGCTCCACCGCGGTCAGTGGCAAGCCGGTCAGACGCTTCTGCAAATCCAAGGCGATCGGCATCAATAAGGCCCGATCCAGATATTGGCTGTCCAGCACCACGGTGCACAGCCGGTGCTGGA
>JBBQTJ010000081.1:0-12034 GCA_038213315.1 Planctomycetota bacterium | reverse complement strand
TCGTCTCGTTGCGATTCGACAGTCACGGTTGTCGAAATTCCGTCGTCGACCCCGCGACCCCGTGACACCGCGACGTCGCGACGGCTGTCTCAATCACCCCGCGACCCCGCGACATGGCGTTCACGACAACTGCTTCTGCAGCTCAAGAATCGGATAGAAGATCGCGAGCACGACCACGCCCACCACCGTGCCCATGATCACCAGCATGATCGGTTCGATCAGGCTGGTCAGACTCTTCACCATGGCGTGGACCTGCTGATCATAGAATTCCGAGATCTTGCCAAGCAGCTGTTCGAGTGCGCCGGACTTCTCGCCGATGCCGATCATCTTGGTCACCATCGGCGGAAAGACCCACGAGGTCTGCAGGTAGCTGGTGATGGACTCACCCTTGCGGACGTTCTCTCGGGTCGCCAGCAGCACTTCTTCGATGATCTTGTTGCCGGCGGTGCTGGCGACGATTTCCAGCGCCCCTAGCAGGGGCACGCCTGATGAGAGCAGGGTACCAAAGGTGCGGGCAAAGCGGGATAGGGCAACCTTCTGCATCAAGGGGCCGAAGACCGGCAGCTTCATCCAGATCAGGTCGCGGGTGCGCTGACCCTGATAGGTGCGCATCACCAGGATGTAGGAGACAATCGTGAGCACAACGATACCGGCGACGATATGCAGGTTGCCAGTCAGCCAATTCGACGCCCCCAGCACCACCACGGTGATCGCCGGCAGCTTGGCATTGAGCGAAGCGAACATCTTCTCGAACTTCGGCACCACGCCGATCAGCAGGTAGCCAGTGATGCCAAGGATCAGGCACAGCGAGATGACCGGGTAGGTCATCGCTGATTTGATCTCACTCTTCAATGCTTCGCTGGCTTCCAGGAAGTCCGCTAGGCGGTTGAGGATCACGTCCAGCTGGCCGGAAGCTTCGCCGGCCTTGATCATATTGATGTAGATCTCGGGAAAAATCCTGGGGAACTTGGCCATCGCTTCGCTGATTTCCATGCCTCCACGCACCAAGTCAGCGCATTCCTGCAATCCCAAGCCGAAGCCTTTGTTGGTCTCGGTGGTCTGCTCGGCGAGAATTTCAAATGATTCCAGCAAGGGGATGCCGGCGCCGATCATGGTGGCGAGCTGACGCGTAAAGAGACACAGATCGCGGGTTGGAGCCTTGCGGGCCGGTTCGCCGAACAGGCCCTTGGCGGCCGCGACCGGCTCGGCCTTGACCACGGTCAATTGCTGCTGCCGCAGCTTGGTCGCAACTTCATCCCGAGAACCGGCATCGATGCTGCCTTTGACTTCCTTTCCTTGGGCATTGCGGGCAGTGTAGGCGAATTTTGTCTTGGTGGCCACGGGGATACCTCGCCGTCAGTATGCCCTATCCGACAGGGCGGGACAAGTACGGGATTATCCCGCCCACCGGGACTGAGGGGGCCAGTGGCGAGGCCCCCCCCTCCTCACGACCAGCGAACCCCCGACGGTTGTTGCCGCCCGGGCGCTGGAATTCTTTCTACTTGTCCTTAGCCACCGCCTGCTCGCGCTGGCGGGGATCGACGATGGCGGTGATGCGCACCCCGAAGTTCTCGTCCACCACCACCACCTCGCCCTTGGCCAGCAGGGTGCCGTTGACCACAATGTCCAGCGGCTCGCCGGCTAGGCGGTCGAGCTCGATCACCTTGCCCGGAGTGAGATCAAGGATGTCCTGGATCACCATGCTGGTTCGACCCAGCTCGACGGTCATGACGACCTCGATATCCTTGACCAGATCAAGCCCGGCCACCGGACCGTTGGCGGGGGCACCAGCCCCGGCGAGATCGGGCATCTCGGCGGGTTTGACTTGGCTGTCATCGGGATTGGCCATGAGATACCTCGTTAGCGATCTTGGGGGTCTTTGCCGGCGGGAATGATGCGCTCAACCAGCATGCCGGCCTTTTTGCCGATGCGCCCGGGGCGCCCCAGCAGGCGCAGCTTGTCGGCGATGTAGGCATGACACTGGTCGCGTTGATGCTGGTCCAGAACCACCACATCACCGGGTTTCAGCTTCAGCAACTCGTCCAGGGTGATGGTGCTGGTGCCCAGCACCGCGCGCAGGTCCAGGTGCGTGACTTTGACTACATGGTCGAGGTACTTGCGCTGCGACGGGGTCTGGTCGCGCTTCATGCTGGCGAAGCGGAACTGGTTGCCGAGCCGGGTCAGGACCTGGTCGATGCTGATGAAAGGGACGCAGAAGCAGATCTCGCCGGTTTCCAGCTCACCGGGGGCGGACAGCGAGAAGGTCGCTACCAGCACCATCTCGCTGCTGGGGATGACCTGGACGAACTGCGGATCCATCTCGCGGGCCTCGACCACCGGGGTGAAGACCTGGAGTTCCTTCCAGCCCTCGGCGATCTGGTCCAGGAAGCGGCGCACCACATTGTCGAGCAGGCTCTGCTCGATGGTGGTCAAGGCGCGGACGCGGTCGAGGGGCTTGCCTGGTCCGCCCAACATGCGATCGATCAGACTGAACGCGAGTTTCATGTCCATGGTCGCCAAGGCCCGCTCGGTCATGGGCTGCATGGACAGGACGTTGATCACCGTGGGGTTGGGCAGGGAGTTGCGAAACACCTCGAACGTCAACTCGCCCAGCGAGACGATGTTCACCTCCAAATTGATGCGCAGATAGGTGCTGAGCACCATGGTGATGACCTGGGCGATCGATTCGTGCATGCGCTGCAGGGCGCGCAATTGCTCACCGGAGAGCTTGTTCGGCCGGACGAAATCGTACTCGTGGACGCGTTTTTCGCGTTTCCCGGCGTTGCCCGACTCTTCGACATTGGCGAGGAGGGCTTCCAATTCTTCCGACGAGAGGACTTCGTCAGCCATGGCTTACTGCACGACCATGCCGGTGATGATGATGCGCTGCACCAGCTTGGTCTCCTTGGGGATCTCGGGATAGAGATCGTGCAGCTCTTTTTCGATGATCTGGCGGAAGCCGCGGTCTAGATTCCGGTTGATATTGGGGTCGCTGAACTCGTCCAGCTCATAGGTCTTGAGGTGCTCCTCGAGCTGGGATTGCAGGATGCGGTTGACGCTTTCCCCGGCACCGCCGCCACCACCACCGCCATGGCCACCACCACCGCCGCCACCGGAAAGACTGGTCGCCACGGTCTTCTCGAGCCACATTGAAATACTCAGCTTGATATAGCGTCGACCCGCCTGGCCACGGACGTTCGACATGATCTCGCCCAGCACCACCTCGGTGGCGCCGTGCAGCAGATTCTCTCCATGGCCGCCCTTGCCACCCTCGGTGCCGTGACCGGCGGCGCCATGGCCAGCAGCTTCGGCGCCCGCGGCCGCCGGCTTGGCAGGGAAGAGCATGCCCACCCCGACATAGGCCCCGCCCGCCCCGACGCCCAGGGTCAGCAGCACGGCCACCATCGGCATCATCATGCCGCCGCCGCCGGCCTTGGGCTTCGTAGCCGCCTTGGCCCCGGAACCGTCCTTCTTCTCGTCCTTCTTGTCGTCACTCATGGTGGACTCCGCTGGTCATGATGGTCATTGGGGCTTCCCTCCGCCCCGCTGGGCCAGGATGCGCTGGACTTCAAGTTCACGACGGTCGTCCTTGGTCCGCAGGGCGGTCAGCAGCTCGGCGCGCTTCTTGTCCTGACCCTGGCGCCCCATGGCCACCAGCAGATCGGCGAATTCTTCGCTGCTGCTGCCGTCCATGTAGCCAAGTACCCGCTCGGCCGGCATCATGCCGTAGAGCCCGGCCAGCCAGTCGGTCTGACTGCCACTGCGGCCATCCACGTCGACCCGCAGCATTTCTTGATGGATGGCCTGGGCGATAGTGGGCAGCTCTGGATCCTGCTGAGCCAGGGTGAGCATGCGCGCGGCCTTCTTGGGATCCATCAGCGTCAGGTAGCGGGCGATCTCGCGGGCATCCATCTGCCGCAGGCTCTGCCAGGCTCCGTCCTTCATGATCTCGAACAGCTTGGCCTGATCCTTGTAGCGCGCCTTTTCGGTCTCATCGAAGGTCTGCACCTTGCGCACATTGTCAGCCTGGGTCTCGGCCCATTTCGCCTTGTCGGTATCGGCCTGACGCCGCTGCTCGGCCATGCGTTCCTCCTGGGTGCCCAGCTGCTGACGCAAGCGCGCCAGGTCGGCGCGGGCCAGCTGCAAGTCGGCCCACTGGCGATCGAGGTGGGTACGCTCCTGGTCCAGGGCCGCGCGCTGCAGGCGCAACTGCTCGACCACCTGGCCGGCGCGATCGGCATTGACCATGTCGGCAAGCCGTTCGAGGGTCTCTTCGGCTTCGGGCATGCGCTTGGGTTCGACATTGGCCGCAGGCTTCGCGCCGCGTTCCTGCAGAGTGCCCAGGAAGGTCTTCTCCTCGTTCGTCAGGACCAGGTCACGCAGACGATCAGGCGCGGTGACCCCGGCCTTTTTAAGCAAAAAGGCGAAGGTCAGCCCCCCCACCAGCAAGGCGAGGAACATCAAGGCGGCGGCGTAGGCGGCCCAGCGGATGAAGACGTTCATGCAAAGCTCCGGCGGCGCAGGGCGAATTCGTCAGCGGCACGGGCGGTGCGGCGCTCGGCCAGGATGGTCAGCTCGCGGCGGTCCAGCTCTTGCAGCTTGTTGAAGGTGGCGACCTGGCGATGAGCCGCACGCAGGATCACCCGGGCCTGCTCGATCTCGGCTTCCTTCGCCCGAACCGCGGCAGAGGCGCCACCGATGCGCAGACCAATGGCCAGGGTGAAGCGGGCCAGCTGCTCGTGGAAAAAGGGATGAACCTCTGACGTGGCGGCGGCGGCGCGTTCCGCCTCCAAGGCGCTGAGCGCATTGGCCAGCACCGCGCGCTGGCCTTCAAGTACGCCGATGTGGCGGCGGGCGGTGTCCTCGCTGGCGCGATGCAGGTCAAGGACCGCTTGAAAGCGCACGCCTTTCATGCGGCACCGCCGATCGCGGCCTGCAGCAGGCCCAAGGTCTCGGTGCGATCATGGGCCTCGCCGATACCTTGCCGGATGAACTCCAGCAGCCGCGGACGGCAGGCGATGGCCCGGTCCACCCGGGGGTCGGCGCCGGCCCGATAGGCCCCGACCTCGACCAGATCGCGCACACGCTCGTATTCGCTCCACAGTTCGCGGGCGGACATCGCCAGGCGGTATTCCTCTGGGCTGGCCAGATCGATTAGCAGACGGCTGACGGACAGGGTGGGGTCGATGGCGGGATAGATCGCCTGGCCGGCCATGCGCCGTGACAGGAACAAGTGCCCGTCGATGATCGCGCGGACATTGTCGCCCACCGGATCGTTTTCGTCATCGCCTTCGATCAACACGGTATAGAAGGCGGTGACCGAGCCCTGCACCCCGGTACCGGCACGCTCCAGCAGGCGCGGCAGCATGGCAAAAGCCGAAGGCGGATAGCCGCGGGTCACCGGTGGCTCGCCGGCGGCCAGACCGATCTCGCGCTGGGCTTGGCACAGCCGCGTCACCGAATCCATCATCAACAGCACGTCGAGGCCGGCGTCGCGGAAGTGCTCGGCCACGGCATGGGCGGCATAGGCCGCCCCCATGCGTTCCACAGCGGGCCGGTCGCTGGTGGCGACGATGACCACGCTGCGGGCCAGACCTTCGGGGCCTAGGGATTTGGCGATGAATTCACCGACCTCGCGACCACGTTCACCGACCAAGGCGATGACATTCACGTCGGCCTGGGCATGCTTGGCCATTTCGCCCAGCAGCACGGACTTGCCCACGCCCGAGCCGGCAAAAATGCCCATCCGCTGGCCACGACCGATGGTGAACAGGCTGTCGATGGCCTTGATGCCAGTCTCAAGGATCTGGCTGATCGGGCGCCGCCCCAGGGCCGGCGGCGGCTCGCCGCTGATCGGTCGCCGGGCCGAACCGGGGATGGGCCCAAGACCATCAATGGGATTGCCGACCCCGTCGATGATGCGACCGATCAGGCCGGGGCCGACCGGGATCTCGATCGGTCCGCCCAGGGCCAGCACTGCGTCGCCGGGGCGGATGCCATCCAGGTGGCCGATCGGCTGCAAAACCACCTCGCCTTCGCGGAAGCCGGTGACAACCGCCGTGCGCTGACCGTGGATGGTGTGGATGCGGCAGGTGTCGCCGAGGGGCAGGGCCGGTCCGCTGGCCACCACCGCCAAACCGATGACACGCAGCACCACGCCCGACGCCTGGCAAGGCTCGGTGCGGTCAAGCAGCGTGTGATAGCGGTCGAGGGAGATCACTGGCCGGGGTCCGGGGTGTCGGGAAGGGCATCAGGCAGGCGAACCGGGTGACCTGAAGCGGCGGGCGTGCCATCGCCGCCCACCGCCCGCATCACGTCGGGTGCCTCATGCATCAGACGGAAGGATACACGCTCCCAGGAGCTTTGCAGGCTGGCATCCAACCGGGTACCCTGGCTGGCGAGGATGCAGGCCCCCCGTTCAAGGCCAGGATCGTCGAAGAATTCAAGCCGTTCGACCCCGGGAACCGCTTGGCCGATGGCCCGGCGGGCTTCCCGCGCCAAGGCGGCATCCTCGGGATGCAGGCGTACCGCCACGCCGCGACGGTCGGGCATGCGCGCCAAGGCCGCCGCCACCACTGTCTGGACCCAGGCGCCGCTTTCGATCTCCCGGTGCAGGACCCGGGCCGCGACCCGGGTGGCCAGCGCCACCATCTCGGCCTCAGCCGCCAGCATGACCTGCTTCTCAAGCGCTTCGACCGAGCCCAGGGCCGCATCCAGGGCCGTGATGGCCTGCCCCAGACGGGCCTGCAGAGCCTGTTCCGCAGCCAGGGTTGCCGACTTGGCGGCGGCTTCCGCCTGGACGGCGCGGGCCTCGGCGGCGGCGATGCGTGCCTGGGCTTCCGCCAGCCCGGCCTGACGGCCGACCTCGTGGGCCCCATCTACCTTTTTCCGCCAATCGTCCAGGGCCCGATCCACCAAGGGATTCGCCAAGGCGACGGCCTGACCAGCGATGGCGCGGGAGCGGAGGATCATGGCGCGGCCTTTGGCCGCGAGTTTCGAGTTTCGAGTTTCCAGTTTCCAGTTTCCAGTCGCCAAGCCACGTCCGACAGTTTTTTACGGTACGCCTTTGCACCACTTGAAACTTGAAAATAGAAACTCGAAACTCCCCATCTCATACCATTTTCTCCGTATTCCCGCGCGAGATCTGAATATCGCCCTTTTCGCCCATTTCTCGGACTTTTTGCAGGATGCGCTTCTGCGCCTCCTCGATCTCGTGCAGCGGCTTGGCGCCCATCATCTCCATCTCGTCCTTCATGTTCTCGCGGGCACGCGTCGACAGGTTGTTGAGCAGCTTGTCCTTCACCTCGGGTGGGGCAGCGCGCAACGACAGGACCAGATCAGCCTTGTCGACCTCGCCGAGGATCTTCTGGATGTCCTTGTCGGCGATCTTGGTCAGGTCTTCGAAGACGAACATCAGCGCCTGGATCTCGTTGGCCAGGGTGGGGGCATCCTTGACCAGGCGTTCGATGATGTTCTTCGACAAGCTTGGCTCGCTGACGTTCAACATCTGCGCCACTGTCTTGAAGCGGTTTTCAACCGCACCGCCGTGGGTGCGCTTGCCCAGGCTGAAGGCCCGCACCTCCATCATTTCATCGACCTGACGGATCAGCTCCGCCGACAGGTCCTCGGTGGCGGCAATCCGGCGGACCACTTCATAGCGCATGCCTTCCTCCATGTCGCGCAGGACTTCCGAGGCGATGACATGGTCAAGGTGAGCCAGCACCAGGGCCACCACCTGGGGATGCTCGCCCCGTAGCAGAGTTGAAATCTGCCGCGAATCCAAGGTCAACAGCGACCGGAAGGGCTCGACCTCGCGCGACTGCCGCCGGATCTTATCGAGCAATTCGCGGGCCTTCTCCTTACCCAGGGCACGCTCAAGGATCTCCAGCAGCATCGGTTCGGCATTGATGCGTTCACCACCCGACAGCTTGTTGAACTCATGCTGGTAATCCTCGGCCTCTTTGGCCGTCAGTTCGCCAACCCGGGTCATCTCTTCCGAAAGCAGCGCCACGTCGCGTTCGCCCAGTTTTTGCATCAGCAGGGCCGCGACCTCGCTGTCGAGCGACAGCATGAAAGCAGCGGCCTTGCGACGACCGGTCACTTTGGCGGCGTCGACTGCGGCGTCGGCCTTATTCGGCGGGGGCATGTCAGGTCACCTTACTCATAGAGCCACTTGCGGAGTACCTGGGCTGCGGCGTTGGGATCGTCCATGACCCGCTTCTTGATCTGCGACTTCATCTCCAATCGCTTCGCCTTCGCCTCTTCCTGGGCCTCATCGGTTTCAATGCCAGTGTCCTTGGCAGTCTCCACCGCCAGCTTGGTCTCGCTGACGACGCGCGCGCGGGCTTCAGCCATGGCCCAGGCGGCATGGCTGCGCTTCAACTGGCCACGGGCGATGATCAGAAAGGCGATCGCGACGATGCCCGTCAGGACATAGCCAGCCACATCAAGCCACGGCATCTTGAGTGACAGCCCGCCCACCAGGCTCGCTTCGGCCACCGGTTCCGGGGCCCGGTACAGGTCCATGCTTTGCACGCTGACCGTGAAGCGGGTGTCCAGGTTCTGCTGACCTTCAACCTTGGCGGCGATGTCCTTGGCCGAATTGAAGCCAATGGCGTTCAGCACCAGTTCCTTGAAGCGCTCCCGCTCGGGGGCGGTGAACTCATCGCGCTTCTCGTCGAATTCACCGGTAGGCTTGCCATCGGGGCCGTTTTTGGCCACCTTGGTGACCTGATGATCCAAAAGGATCGACACGTTCATGCCTTTGATCCGGCCGATCTCGTCTTCTTGCGTGACAGTCTTCTTGCCGACCACGTACTTGGTCTCGGTCTGCTCATTGGTCTTGCTGCCCATCGCGGGCGCTTTGGCGGCGGCTTGGCCGTCGCCTTCGACATTAGGCGAGGTCCCGGCGACGCCGCCCTGGGACAGTACCGGAATCTTCTCGTCGGTGGTCTGGTTGTGCTCTTCCAGGGCCACCGACTTGGTCGGGTCGCTGGACTGTTCGCTGCGGCGGGTGAAGTCGAGCTTCACGCTGACCTTCACTTGGCTGCGACCGGGGCCGAGAATGGTGTCCAATTGCTCTTGGGCCTGGCGCGTCAGGTAGGATTCCCGGGCGATCTCCGCCTCAAGCGCCGTGTTGGCCATCTGGGCACCGCTGTCCGCCTGGCGATTGTTGAGCAGGCCGGTGCCGTCCATGACTTCGACGCGATCGGTGGTCAGGCCGGCCACGGCCCCGGCGACGAGGTGGACGACGCCCTGGATCTGCCGCGCGGTCAGACGTGCGCCGTTGGCCATGTCGAGTTTGACCGACGCCTTGGCCTTGCCGGCCTCATCGTCGATGAATGGACTTGGCTGGGGACGATCGATCAGCACGCGCGCCGAGCGCACCCCCGGTAGTTCGCGGAAGCTGCGTTCAAGCTCCCCTGCCAAGGACCGGTCGTAGGTCTTGTGCTCACCGAACGTGCTGGTGAACATCCCCGTCTTGTCCATCAGCTCGAACCCCTTCGAGCCGTCGCCCAGCATCTCGCGCTGGGCGAGTTCGTTGCGCAGCCGATAGAGGTCCTTGCTGGGCACCATCACCGACGTCTCGTTGTCGGCGACCGTGTACTGCACCTTGGACTGATCCAGGTAGGCGACGATTTCCGCCACCTGGGCTTTGGTCAGCCCGCTGGCCAGCAGCCGGTAATCAGGCCGGGTGGCACTATAGGTGATCAGGCCGAACAGCACCCCTGCGGCCACGACCGAGAGGATGATGGTGGCTTTTTGCGGGACTTCGAGTCGTCCCCAGATAGAAGCGAGTTGTTGCCAGATTTTCGACATATTGGCCATCCGCAGGGTTGCTGGAGGTCAGACAGCCAGGGGCGTGCCAATGAGGATACACTCTAAATAGCGGCCGCGGGGGGCGTGAGTGAAATGCTCGAATGCTTGAATGCTTGAATGCTCGAATGCTCGAATGCTCGAATGCCTGACCCCGTGACACCGCGACACCGCGACACCGCGACACCGCGACGGCTGTCATCGGCTGTCATCGGCTGTCATCGGTTGTCAGAACTGCGTCCGCATCACCTCTTTATACGCTTCGACCAGTTTGTTGCGGACTTCGACGGCCATTTTCAGGCTGACCTGGGCTTCGTTTTGGGCCATCATTACCCGGTGCAGGTTGTCGGTGTCGCCTTTGACCACGGCGTCGATGGCCTGATCGTATTGCTTTTGCGCGTGATCGGCCTGATGCACAAAATCGCTGAGCACGTCCTGGAAGGTCTTGCCGTCAGCGGTGGTGGACGCGCCCGCGGACACGCCGGCGGGGGCCACCGGATGCACCGGTTGGCTGCCGTACAGGGCGCGCATGGGATCGAGCGGGGCGGCCATGACTTAGTCTACCTCAGGTATCCTGACCAAGGCGTAGGGCACTTTCGTGCATGCGCACGAGGCCTTTCGCCGCGTTCACGTTGGCGTCATACGCCTTGCTGGCAACCATCAGATCGGTCAGTTCCAGGATCGGATCGATGTCGGGTTCCACCACCATGCCATCAGAGCCGGCGTGGGGATGCGACGGGTCGTAGCGTTGCTGATAACGCGGGCTGCTGACCACCGAACTGCGTACTTCGCCGGTGTGCTGGCCCTGGCCATTCATCACCGACTCGAAGAGGACGCGCTGCCGGGCATAGGGCAGGCCATCGGCCGGCTTCCTGGTATCGCCGGCATGGGCCAGATTTTCGGCCGCGACGGTCATGCGCAGACGCTCGCCGCTCAACGCGCTGGCGCTGGCGTCGACGCCGGAAAAAAGACCTGGCATGGGACTGGGCATGGGGGTGTCCTAGGCGTCAGCCGGGGGCCGGGGTCATGGCGATGTTCATCAGCTTCTGCCGGCCCTGGGTCATGGCGATGTAGGCGTTGTACAGCGTGGCATTCTCGGTGGATTGCAGCACCTCACGCTCACTTGAGACGTCATTGCCGTCATTATCCACGGCCGTGCTGCGTGGTTCGTAGATCTGCGGCACCAGGGACGCCGCCTTCTGCGGGTTGCCTTCGGCCAGGGCCATACGGAAGGCTTGCTCAAAATTGACCGCCTGGGCACGATACCCAGGGGTGTTCTGGTTGGCGAGGTTGGCCGCGTGGACCTTGCCACGCAGCACCGCCACATCCATCAGCTTGCCGAGTAGTGCACGTTGTGCGTCGAGGGGCATACGAGGAGGTGAACGCACGGGGTGTGCCAATTGCACTGGCGTCATTCGTTGCGACGCAGCACCGCAGAGATGCTGTCCGCACAGGGCTTACATCTAACCTCGCGACGCCGTTCGCACGGCACGCATCCTACACCTGTGCAATTTCACCGCATCCCGCATGCTCTCGCACCACTCCTCCTCACATGGCTGTCGACGACCGGACAACCGGACGACCGGACGACCAGACGATAGAAGCCCATGCCCGCCACGCTGCTCCTCAACCGCAATCTCCATCGCTGCCTGATCGGGCATCCCTGGATCTACCGCAGCGAAATCCAGCGCCTGGAAGGCGAGCCCGTCGATGGCGACCTGGTCGATGTGCTCGACCGCGGCCGTTTCGTCGGCCGCGGTTGGTATGGCGTCACTTCGCAGATCGCCGTGCGCCTGCTCACCCGCAAGGACGAGGTGGTGGATCCTGTCTTCCTGCGCCGCCGGCTGGCCGATGCCCTGGCCTATCGTGAGCGCATCCTGCCCGGCCGGCCCTGTCGCCGCCTGGTCAGCAGTGAAGGCGACCGCCTGCCCGGCTTCATCGTCGACCAATACCACAACCGTCTGGTGGTGCAGTGCACCACCGCCGCCGTCGAGGCGCATCGCAAGATCCTGATCGACCTGATCACCGAGCTGGTCAACCCGGTCCAGGTGGTCGAGCGCAGCGACGCCCCGGTGCGTCGCCACGAAGGCCTGTCCGCCCGTACCGGCGTGCTGAGCGGCATCGCCGATACCACCCTGCGCGCCCGCATCGGCCGCATCGAGGTCCCGGTGGACTTGATGGATCCGCACAAGACCGGCACCTACCTGGACCAGCAGGC
>JBBQTJ010000080.1:0-12042 GCA_038213315.1 Planctomycetota bacterium | reverse complement strand
GCCAGCCGGCTGCCGCGCTTCGGCCAGACCTCGGCCCGCGGCCGGCGGATCGCGGCCAGCATCGCCGCCGCGACCTGCTCCGGAGTCTGCCGCGGTTCGCTGCGTAAACGCCGCCAAGGTCCGCCGCCGGCACGGCCTGCCGCCTGATCAAATTCCGACGCGGTACCCACGGGATGGACGCTGGTCACGGCGACCCCCTGCCCGCGCAGTTCGCCCCGCAATCCTTCCGCCACAGATAACTGCGCGGCCTTGGTGGCGCTGTACGCAGCCGCAAAGGGCTTTCCGGAGCGGGCCAGACAACTCGACACGATCATCACCTGGGCGCGCCAACCATCCCGGAGCGGCTGGGTCAGCAGGTCGGGGACGGCCGCCGCGATGCAGGCTGTGGTGCCCAGGACATTGGTGCGCCAAATCGCCTCCCACTGGGCAGTGGTGGTTTGGGCCACCGGCTGGTGCAGGCCATAGCCCGCGTTGCAGACCAGAGTGTCAATGCGACCGAAGCGCTGCCGCGTGGCGGCGATGAACTGGGCGCATTGCTCTGGATCCGACACATCACAGGTCAGGACCAGATGGTCGCCGCCCAGCCGTGCCACCAGGGCCTGCATGGCATCAGTGCGGCGCGCGCAGAGGGCCAGTCGCGCGCCCGCTTGGGCGGCGGCTTCGGCCAGGGCGGCGCCAATGCCGCTGCTGGCTCCGGTGATGGCGAGGACGTGGCCGGTGAGGTCGCGGGGCATGGGGCGCATTGAGGGCGCTTCTGCACCGAGGGAACCAGCGGACCCACCCCATTGGCAATCCTCCGACTCGCCATACGGTCCGGACATGGCGATCCCCGACATCTCACCCCATGCCCTGTCGAGCCTGCTGGCCATCGCCGAACACGGTTCGGTCAGCGCTGCCGCCCGGGCCCGGGGATTGACCCAGCCGTCCATCAGCCGGCAGATCCAGGACCTGGAGCGCCAACTGGGCGTCCATCTGGTGGAACGCACCAGCCAGGGCGCCCGCCTGACTCCGGCGGGTGAGATCTTGGCAGATGGCGCCCGGGATGTGCTCAGCGCCTTGTCGTCCCTGCCCGAGCGGGTGAGGAGCCGCCAGGGTGAGGTAAGCGGCCGCGTGCGCCTGGGCACCATTGATTCGATCGGCATCTACACCTTGCCGCCCCTGCTGGCCAAATTCGTGCAGGCCAATCCCCAGGTCGACGTGCAGGTGGTCTGCCAAAACAGCCCGCAGTTGATGAGCATGCTGATGGATGACGAGCTGGATGTGGCCATCAGCACCATGGACCACCCCAAGCTGACCTGCGAGCGCCTGTTCCAGAATCCTTTGGTGTTGGCCTATCCCGTCGGCACCCCGGCGGACCAGATCCCCACCACCATGGCCGAATTGGCCAAGCGCCGCATCGTCACCTTCGCGCCCGGCCTGACCATCCGCAAGCTGCTCGATCAGGCCTTCGCCCGCGCCGGATTGACCTTCGCACCGGTGATGGACCTGCACAATGTTGAGGTGATCAAGGCCATGGTCCGCGCCGGGCTCGGCCTGGGTATCATTCCCGACGGCTGCGTCGAGGCGAAGGAACTGCTGACCTCGCCGATTCGCGACCTGGCGGTGGCGCGCACCATCCGCTTGATCTATCGGCCGCAGAACCACGCCCTGGCCAGCAAGAAGCTGGTGGAATGGCTGCGGCAGTTACGGGCGCCCTGATTGACGGGCGCCCTGATTGACGAGCGCCCTGACCGCTGCGCGGTCACCCGGCTACGGCCGGGGTGCTGGCTGCGCCAGCACGGCGCCCTGGTTTCGCTACGCGCTGCAGGCGCTTCGCTCAACCGTCGTTGTCCCGAGGGCCTCGCCGGCCCCCCGGACCGGCCCCCCGCCGCAGGTGGCCCTGCGTACCCGTGCGACCGCGGCGCTGTGCGCGCGGGACTACGCTCCTGCGGGCCTGGAGGCCCGCGGTCCCAGGGTTACGTGCGACTGCGGCAACATGCCTGCGGGCCTGGAGGCCCGCGGTCCCAGGGTGGCGATGTTCTTCGGCAATCCTGTGTGACAGCTCAGCGGCTGGAACTGCTCAGGGGGCTGGCTTCAGTCCGGCGCTGGTCGCGGGGGACGTGGACTCGCCATGGACCATCAGGTCTTCGCTGGATGAATTCAGGGCTGGGTCGGTGTTACGTAGCAGCATCTGGGTGACGAGGCCCAGGGTGCCCTCGGTCATCGAGGAATAGTCGGCAGCGAACGCTTCGAGCTGATCTAGATCGCCGAGGTCCGCGTCTTTCCATTTGTCTTTGAGCTTATTCACCTGGCCCAGGGTCTTGAACAGACCACCGACCAAGCCGGCTTCGTATTGGGCCTGGGTCTGATCACTGCGGTAGTTCGCCATTTTAGCGGCTTCGGCACGCTCTTCCTGCATCTGTTTGTTGGCGGCGAGCTGCTTCTGGTACTCGATTTTCATCTCCACCAGGGCCTGGTCCTGGGCCGTCAACTCGCCTTGGATCCGCTCCCACACGACCTTTGCGCCCCACCAGCTCAGCACGCTGCTGAACACGAAGACCGCGATCCAGAACCACATCCAGAAGCGACGGCGGCTGCGCTCGGCGGCGCGCATCGCGCTGAACTTCTCGTCCAGCTTCTTATCCAGGCTCTTGTCCACGGTCGCGGCCAAGCGCTCATCAAGCAGCCGGCCCAGGGTCTGGACATCCTCATCGGTCAGGCTCATGGCGACAGTGATGCCACAGCGTTCGTGGGCACCAGTCCCGGCGTCATCGCCCGGCAGGGGCCGGTGCACTCACCCGGGCCGGAGGTGTCGCCAGCTACCGCGCTCTGGCATCGTCGTGTCGGTGCGGCAGGAGCCGCTCTCCAGAGGTCCGGCGGCCTGCAATCGTTCGTGGTCAGCTGCCGAATTGACGCAGTGAGCGGAGGTCCGCGCCGTTGAATACGCGGATGTCCTGAATGCCATGGCGGATCATGGCAAGACGCTCCAGGCCCATGCCGAACGCAAAACCTTGCCATTGGGTCGGATCAATGCCGCCCTGCTCCAGCACGCTGGCGTGGATCATGCCGCAGCCGAGGAGCTCGACCCAGTTGCGGAAGCGGCTGCCCTCGGGGGCCGAGCTTGAGCGCACGTCGACTTCAAAGCCGGGCTCGACGAAGGGGAAGTAGCTGGGGCGCAAACGCACCTCGACATCATCGCGGCGCAGGATGCGCGCGATCATGGTGCGGATGGTGCCGACCAGATGGGCGACGGTCAGGTCGCGGTCGACGGCGAAGCCCTCGACCTGGGTGAAGGTGTTGTCGTGGGTGGCGTCCACCGCCTCATAGCGGAAGACCTTGCCCACCACCACCCGGCGGAAGGGCGGCGCGGTCAGGGGATAGGTGCGGCTTTGCACCGCGCTGGTGTGGGTACGCAGCAGCTTGCCGTTGGACAGCCAGAAGGTGTCCTGATGGTCCCGGGCAGGATGGTCGGCCGGGATGTTGAGACGGCCGAAATTGAACTCGTCGAGCTCCACGTGGGGGCCATCGATCACTTCATAACCCATGGACTGGAATACCGCCTCGACCTCGGCCCCGACCTGGCTGATAGGGTGGATGCTGCCGGTGCGCCGCGCCTGGCCAGGCAGCGTCAGGTCGATCGGGGTGTCGCTTTCGGTGGCGGCGACCCGGTCGCGGGCCTGTTCAAAAGCGAGCTTCACGCCCTCTTTCACCGCATTGTACAACGGACCCAAGGTACGCTTGTCCGGACCGGGCGCGGCGCGGAAAGCCTCGTCGCAATCATTCATGCGCCCGCTGCCCCGGGACAGGAAGGCGATGCGCACCGCCTCGACGTCAGCCACGTTGGCGGCAGCGGCAAAGGCCGCCTGGGCCTCATTCTTCACCTGATCGAACAGTACAGCAGCGTCCATGGTCACCCTCGGTTGGGGAAGGGCGGGATGGTAGGGTGACAGGCCGATGGGCAACGGGGGAGGAGGACTGCTGGAATAGTGCACTATTCAGCTTTTTGACCTCACCAACTCGCCAGCACCGTCACCCCATTCCAGGTCGCGTAGCAGGCGATGGGTGCCAATCGCCAGCGGCTGCGCTCGGCTACCAGGGCGGCGGCCATGCCCAGGCCGGCGATGGCGGGCAGGCCGACGGTACGGTCGTGGACCACCGCAAAGACCAGAGCTGAGACCCTCACCGCCGGCCACTCTGGCCACGCGGCACAAACCACTGAAAATCAGACCACCGACGTAGCGCAGCAGTTTGCGGTCACGCAGATCATCGGGAAAGGCAGGCCCATCGGGCAGGTTGCCGACGTGGCATATGACCTGGTGTCCGACCCGGCCTCGCTGCCGCCGAATCGCTTCGACAGGCCGGACAGCACCAACAGCGGCGCGAGAGTGGTCACCAGCGCAGTGTAGCGCAGGAACAGACGTCCGTCGACCGCCGAACTCCTACTCGGACTTCGGCTCGGCGTGCTTGATCAGATCCTTGTCCAGGGCGGCCAGGAACTGGCTGAACTTCGCCTTGTTGGTGTCGTTCAAGGCCACCAGGTTCTCGTGGGCGCGCTTGATCAGCTGCATGCGCATGAGCTGGTTCTGGTCCGCCAAACAGGCCAGGGTGACGAAGCGCAGCTCGGGCAGCTCGCACCCGTCGAGGATGGGCAGGACCTCATTGATGCCGAGGAGGCGCAGCAGCTTGAGATTCGCCACCCCGGGATTGACCACCACCAGTTTGCCGCCGGTCAGGCCGATGCCGATGCCGATGCCCACCAACAGGCCCATGAAGGTGCTGTCCATGCCGGTGCACTGGCCCAGTTCGACGCAGACCAGCTCAGCGTGGCGGTCCAGCTCACTGTTGAGATACGCCTCCAGGACCGGCGCATTCTTCATGTTGGCCAGACCAGACACGCGCACGTAGACATGCGCGCCATCGCGAGCCACCAGATAGTTGGTGACCGCAGCGCTCATCGGCCCCCCGCGCTCGCGGCCAGCAGGGCCTGGGCCTGGGTCACGGCCGGGCTGCCACCGCCGAGCATGTCGGCCAGTTCGCGTACCCGGTCATCACCTGCAAGCGGGGTCACCATCACTGTGGTCTCGTGCTCGCCCTGGGTCTTACGCACCAGGTAGTGGCGGCCTGCGCAGGCTGCCAGCTGGGGCGTATGGGTTATCGCCAGGACGGTACGTCCCTGGGCTAGGTGCGCAAGTTTACCACCGATGACAGTGCCCAGTCGACCGCCGACGCCGCTGTCGACCTCGTCGAAGACCAGCAGCCCGATGCGGTCCTGGTCGGCCAGGGCGGCGGTCAGCCCCAGGGCGATGCGGGCCAACTCACCGCCGGAGGCGATGTGCCGTAAACTACCGGCGGGCAGGCCCGGATTGGTGCATACGGCGAACTCCTGGGCCACCGTACCCAGGGCCGTCGGCTCACCTGGGTGCTCGGCCAAGCTCAGCACCGCCTTGGGCATGCCCAGCTCGGCAAGGTGCCCGTGGACCGCCTTGGCCAACCGTTTGAAACCCTTAGTCCGGGCCTGGGCCAGCTCGCTTCCGAGGTGCCCGCGCAGGGCCCGGTCTTCCTCTAGGCTGGCCGCCAGGGTGGCCCGGCGTTCGCCGATGGTGGCCAAGGCCTGCACCCGGGCGGCGATGCGTTCCCAGGCGGCCAGCAGCGCATCCTCGCCATCGCCATGTTTGCGGGCCAGGTCATGCCACATGGTCAGGCGCTCGTCCACGCGGGCCAACTCGGCGGGATCCGCCTCAAGCGCATCCGCCGCCCGGGCACACGCTGAGCCCGCCTCGCCGACCAGTTCGGCGGCGACGCGGCAGGACTCTCCGGCCGCCTGCAACACCGGATCGGGAGCTTCGCCCAGACGCTTGGCCAGGCGACCCAGGACGCGCACCACCGACCGGTCGTGGTCGGTCAGTTCCTCGGTTGCAGCCGCCGCCAGGTGCCGCCATTCGCCCGCCGAAGACAGCAGCCGGTGGCGTTCTTCAAGTCGCGCCAACTCGCCGGGTGCGGGTTGCAGGGCTTCGAACTCGCGCACCTGGAAGCGCAGATAATCCAGCTCGCGGACGCTCTCCCGTTCGCCGCCATCAAGCTCGGCCAAGGCCCGGGTCTGCGCGGCGACGCGTGCATGGGTCTGGGCATAGCGTTCGGCCAGCTCGCCATGGCCGCCATGGCCATCCAGCCACGCCAGCTGCACCGCCGGATCGGCGATGCGCAACGGTTCGTGCTGGGCATGGATCTCGACCAGATGATCGGCGGCGGCGCGCAGAGCGGCGATGGTCACCGGCGTATCGTTGATCCAAGCCTGGCTGCGGCCGGCGGCGGACAGCCGACGGCGGAGGATGAAACTGCCATCCTGGGCCGGGATCGCGGTGGCGGCTTCCACGGCCTGGGCCGCGACCCCTTCCACTGCGAACACCGCGCTGACCGTCGCCGCCTCGCCCCAACGCCCCACCACTTGGCCCTGGGGACGCCCGCCACACAGCAGATTCAGGGCATCGAGCAGCAGACTTTTGCCGGCGCCGGTCTCGCCGCTGACCACGGTCAGGCCGGCACCAGGCACCAAGCGGGCTTCTTCGACAATGACCAGATTGCGGACCACCAGTTCAACCAGCATGGCTGGGACGCTAGCGGGCGTGGTCCGAGGGCAATTGAGTTTTGCGTGTCGCGCCGTGCACGGTGCACAGGGCCGGCGCCAAGGACGTGCTGATCAGAACTCAGGCTGCGCCACGGAAAACGCGCAACCCGCCTTACTTCCCAGCGGCTTCGATGGCGGCCAGGGCGGCCTGGACCTCGGCGGGGGCCTTGGCGTACAAGGAGGCGCGGCCGGTGAGGCCCTTGGCCTGCTCCAGGTGCGGCTTGGCATCGGCGAAGCGTTCCTGGCCCTGGCCGTAGATGGCCATGCCCAGGCGGTAGGACTTGACCAGCGGAGCGCTGGAGGTCGACGCCAGGAACAAGGTCTCTGCGCCGCGGAAATCGCCGTTTTGGTAGGCGATCACCCCGCGCAGCTCATCGTTGTCGGTGGCCAGGGCGGCCTTGGCCACGGCCGCGGCGGCTTCGGCCGGCTTACCTTTGGCCAGATAGGCCCAGGCCAAGGCGCTGGCGGCGCGGGGATCTTGAAGATTGTTCAGCTGCGGTGCCAGGGCGGCGATGGTGCCGTCCACATTGTCCGCCGCCCAGGCGACCTTGCCGGTCAGCACAGCGGCGGCCGTCTGGTCCGCCGGGGCCTGGGCATACTTGGTGGCCCGCTCGGCCAGTTCAGTGGCACCCTTGATGTCCCCGGTCATCAGGCGCTGTTCGCCATAGGCGGTACAGACCGCCGAATTCCGGCTGTCGTCCTGGTACAGCTTCTCGATCTTGGCGGCCAACTGCGCCGCCCGGGTGCTGTCGCCGACGCTGGCCAGCCAGCGGCTGTAGGCCAACAGGCCCGCCGCATCCTGGGGTTTGGCCGCCAGGTAGGCATCAAAAGCCTTGGCTCCGACCTCGATACGTTGGGCGGTAGCGGCCAGCTCGGCCAGGGTGACCACGCGCTGCAGGTTGTCGGGTTCCTGACCGACCATGCGCGCCAGCTCATCCATCATCGCATCGGTCTGGCCCAGACGGCGGTACATCGCCACCAGGTTTTCGTGGGCGGCGGCGTGCTTGGGATCCAGAGCCAAGGCCGAGCGCCAGCGCTCGATGGCCAGATCGGTGGTCGCCGGCACCTTGCCCTGGGCGAGCATCAGTTCGGTCTTCAGCTCGGCCGCGGCGGCGATGACCACGCCGGACTGTTGCCAAGCGTCGGCATCTTTGGGTGTCAGGCGCAGGGCGATATCAAATTCGCGCAGGGCGGTGACCAGATCCGGTCCGCCATTGGCACCGGCCACCACGGCCCGGTGGAAATAGGCCGAGGCGATGGCCTTATGGATGCGCGCATCCTTGGGCGTCAGATCGATCGCTTTTTTCAACGCTTCAATGGCTTCATCGTGCCGGCCCTGCAGGTCCAGGATACGACCCAGGTACCAGCGCACCTCGGCATCGTTTGGCCGCATGCGGATGGCGATGTCGCACTGCTGACGGGCTTCGTCGAAACGGCCCAGGCCGGCCAGGGCGATCCCCAGAACGGCATAGGATTCACCCTGGGCCGGATCGCTGGCCAAGGCGGCATTGGCATGCTCGACCGCGGTGGTCAGCAGGGCGGTGCGGGCGGCACCGACCAGCGGTTCCGCCTCGGCCGTCTGGGCCTTGGCGAGTTGGGCATGCAGATGGGCCACCAGGGTACCATCCGCATTGGGATCGGCCGCGGTCTCGACCAGGGCGGCCTCAAGCACGACGCGGGCTTCGGCGGTGTGGCCGCCCTGCATCAGGGCCCGCGCGCGGGCTTCGGCCAGGTGGGGACGGGCGCCGATCGGCAGGGTGGCCGACATGGCCTTGGCGAAATGGGTGTCGGCGATATCCAAGGCCCCATCGGCGACCAGGGTCTGGGCCTGCTGCACATGCCAGATCGCCGTATCATCCCAGGCGCCACCCTGATCGACCACCCTGATCTTGAGCACTTCAAACCAGGGACGATCAGTGACGAACGCGACACGTGCGGTGATCTCCACCGTCTGGTACTTGCGCAGCTCCGTCAGGTGACGCACCGCATCTTCGACGCGGCTCAGGTACACGGAGGCCACCGGATTGCCGCGCACGGCCGGATCCGACAAGTCGGCGCGATCGTCCCACACCACCAGATTGTGAAAGCGCTCGGGCCGAAAGTAGGTGGTCGTGCGATCGTAAAGACTGCCCAGTTCGGCAAAGGTGCAGCGGAAGGACACCACGCTGCGCAACCACTCTTCAGGGCGGGCCAGGATCAGCTCCAGCTCTACGGGATGGACCCGGTTCTGCTCGGTGCGGATCGCATCGACATCAACGCCGACGGCGCCGGGCATGGAGAGGGCGATAGCGACGAGAACGGCGGATAGCTGGCGCACGGGGGCCTCCCACGGAAGTTAACACCGGTTCCAGGAAACGGACCGGTACTGCTAGCGTATGCCGTAGCGCGTCTTTCCACAAGGGGGGCTTTGCCCACTAGCCAGGAACTGGGCATTTCGCGTCAGCGCGGCCGGCCAGGCGATGCGCCAAGACCCGACCACTATTTGCCTGAGCCCATGCCGCGTCTGCGTGAATGTCTAATGCCTTTTCACCCTATTTTACCAAGCAACCTGGTCCCTCCGGCGAGAGCGGCCCAGCAGCAAGGCGGGAGAAGGGAGTGTGGCAGCGCCACTCGACCGACGACCAACGCCGCAGCTGGGCCGCTCTCGCCGGAGGGAAGCCGAAGGGTTTTAGCGGCGGACGCGCAGGAGGAGGTCGCCGATAAAGCTATCGAGTTCGGCGTCAGTCGTGCGATACTTGGCGACTTGTTCGCAGGCATAGGTCACGCTGCTGTGGCTCTTCACCCCGAACAGGTGGCCGACCGCGGCATAGGTGTCGCTGCTGGCGGAGCGCAGTACGTACATCGCCACGTGGCGTGCGGTGCTGCGCGGGCCTGAGCGGGACTTGCCGGTGACATCCTGGATGGTGATGCCGAAATAGCGGGCGACCTCGGCCACCACCATCTCGCCAGCGGATTCGTCCTCGCCCCGGCCGACCAGATCGGCGAGGCAGGCGCGGGCCCCCTCAAGATCCAGGGCGCGGTTGAAACTGTGGTGGTACTGCACCAGCTTGTTCACCGCCCCTTCCAGCTCGCGGACGCTGGCGGTGATGTGCTCGGCGACATAGCCCACCACGGCATCGGCCAGGGCGATGCCCTGCTGCCGGGCCTTGGCGCGCACGATGTCGCGGCGCACCTGGGGGTCGGGCTTCTGCAACTCGATCACCAGGCCGCCGGCGAAACGCTGGACGAAACGGTCTTCCAGATACTGGATGTCCCGCGGGCTGGCGTCTGAGGTGATGACCACCTTCTTGCCCACCTCGGCGAGCTGATTGAAGGTCGAGAACAGCTCGTCCTTGGTGCGGACCTTGGTGCCCTGGCTCAGGAAGTGGATGTCATCGATGAGCAGCAGGTCGGGGTGCCGCATCTTCACCCGGAAGGCCTGCAAGGCCGACGGGCCGCCGTCGCAGGCGGTGATGAAATCGTTGGTGAACTGCTCGCAGCGCAGGTACTGGACCTTGCTCTTGGGGTGACGCTCTTTGAACGCCACCGCCAGGCCCTGGGCCAGGTGGGTCTTGCCCATCCCGGAGGCGCCATGAATGAACAAGGGGTTCACCGGGTGCAGCGGATCGTCGACGATCTTCCGCACGGCGTCATAGGCCAGACGGTTGCAGGACCCGACCACGAACTGGTCGAGCTGCTTGTAGCCGTGGCCGAAGGTGCGGGTGGTGGGCGCGGCCGGGGCGGCGGCCCCGGATTCGGTGAGCGGGCTGCCATCCAGGCCCTGCTTGCGCCGCTCGTGTTCGCGGAAGACCGGCCCGGGGACGCGGCAGCGCACTTCGGCCACCGGAAACCCGAGGATGTCCGCCGCGACCTCGGCCAGCTGCTTGGCGAACCGATCGCGGATGGTGACCTGATACAGGTGGGTCGGGCACTCCAGGTCCAGGATGCCGTCTTCGATGCCGATGGGGCGGACCTTGCCCGGCGCCAGCCAGAGGCGGACGCCCTGCTCGTTCTCAGAGGTGCGCAGGCGCTCGATGATGAGCGGCCAAGCCTGATCTAGATCGACCTGTTGCTTCACCAAGCCCCCATGGCGGTACCGGTATCACAAGCGTAAATGAAGGCAGGGCGGGACATCAGGACGGCGACCAAGGGGTGGAGGGGCAGGTGTACCGGCCAGCGGACAAGGCTCAAGATGGCGGTTCGGTGTCCTCACCGACCGCTTGACTTCACAGAGCCGCGGGGTGATCGCGAATTCCTGCAACCTGGCTCTGACCGGCCCGTGACACACGGACCGGCCAGGCCTGGCTCAAGCCCGGTAGCTGGCCAGGAACTCGGCCACCTGGGCCCGGCTGGGCGAGACCGCCGTGCGGACATAGTGCCCGCTGGTGGCGCCGCCCACCAAGAGGCAGTGGACCGGTTCCAGCCCGGCCAGCAGCGCGCCCATGAAACCCGCATTGAAATGATCGCCGGCCCCGGTGGTGATGAGGGGCTTGGCCTCGAAGAAGCCGTTGCTGCCAATGGCCCCGGCAGGCCGCGCCGGCGTCGCCGCCCAGGCCACCGCCGCCGAGCGCACCAGATGGCACATGACGTGGGACAGGCCGAGGCGCTGCTGGAGCGCCTGACAGGCTTCGGCAGCGGCATCCCACTCATTGGCCTGAGCGCTCCAGGGCACGTCAAGCACGTCCAGGATCTGCCGGCACTCCGCCTCGTTCAGGCCCAACACGATGTCGACGTGGCGCTGCAGCTGGCCCAGGGCGGCCAAGGCTTCGAGGATGTCACCCCGGGTGCGCTTGGCCGGATCCGCGAGGTCGATGAACCAACGCGGCCGATCGCTGCGCAGGCCGGGCAGGACCTCGGTGGCCAAGCGGCGCCAGATCTCGGTCAGGCCCAGGGTCATGGTCCAGTTCACCGTGGCGATGCCGGTGGCGGTGCGGAACAGCGTTTTCACGCCATCCAGGCCGCCAGCCTTGGCCAGCAGGGTCGTCCAGGTGACTTTCTCCATCGGCTGCAACTTGCCGAGCATCACCTTGCCGTCAGTGAATTCGAGGGCGTCGGTGACCGAGGGCGTACCCAGGCTGATGACCTTGGCGGCCCGCCGGCCCATGTCCTGGAAGACGGGATCCAACGCGCCGTCGCCCAGCACGCCGATGACCGTGACCCGGTGGGCCTGCGCGCACAGGGCATTGGCCATGATCGGCCCATTGCCGCCCAGCTTCGACTGCTTGATCACCAACTCAAGATTGGCGCTGCGCCCAGCCGCCGCGCTGATCCGCTCGCCCAGGCTGGCGATGGTCGGGAATGGCGTGTACTCGCTATTGGTGACCCGCTGCTGCACCACATCGATGATGTTGTCGACAAAGCCATCGAAGCCCACCAGGACTTCAGGCTGATGCGCAGCGGGGATGGCGGTGACAGCGACGCCGGCGGCGCGACAGAGGGCGATGTGGTCGGTCATGGGG
>JBBQTJ010000079.1:0-12114 GCA_038213315.1 Planctomycetota bacterium | reverse complement strand
CGCTCCCAGGGGAAAGGCCCCATGATGATCGGCAGCAATCCTGGGCACGGCAGCAATCCTGGGCAGCATGTTGTCCCGGCCCATAGACCAATGGCAGTCGTCAATTCACCGACGGTTCCGGCAAGCCCCCACGCTCGGTGCGCAGCCGCTCCCACAAACCGTCGGGCGCGCCGGCGAGGAGCCAGGCGAGGCGGCCGGGGCGGACCAGCCACGCTCCGTCTTGCACTTCCATGTCGAGTTGGCCGGGGGCCCAGCCGCTGTGGCCGAGGTAGAGGCGGGGGCCGAGGTCGTCGGGGCCGTCGGGCCAGCGGCGTAGCAGGTCGGGGATGGCGCCGCCGATGTGCACGCCGCCGCCCAGATCCTGGGCGGCGGGGATGGCGGGATCGCCGTGCAGGAGGAGGCCCTTGTGGGGTTCGACCGGGCCGCCGGTGGCGACCATGGTGGCGTGAGCGAGGTGGGCGGGGGCGTCGGACCAGACCTCACCCAGGGTGGTGGCGAGGGGGCGATTGACGACCAGGCCTAGGGTGCCGCCGTCGCCGTGCTCCAGCAGGTAGACGATCGCGGCGGCGAAATTGGGGTCGGTGAGGGCGGTGGTGGCCACCAGGACGGTGCCGGCGCGGGGTTCCATCAGGCTATTTCTGGGAGCGCCGAGTTGCACTCGGCCGTGGGCGCTGCCGGGTGGCAGAGCGCCGGACAACAGGCCAAGCGCAACTCGGCGCTCCCAGGGAAAGGCCCCATGACTATCAACCCACCGGCAGGTCGGCGGCGTCCTGCTCGACCAGCATGCTGCGGATCTCGGCTTCGCAGCAGAGCTGCCCGTCGACCAGGACGCGGCCTTGGCAGGCGGCCATGCGCGGACGGATGCGCAGGACGTCGATCTCGAGGCGCAGCACGTCGCCGGGGATGACCGGGCGGCGGAAGCGGACTTTGTCGATGCTCATCAGGAAGGGGACCTTGCCGCGGTTGGCGGGGTCAAGCATCAACAGACAGGCGCCGGTCTGGGCGAGGGCTTCCAGTTGCAACACGCCGGGCATCACCGGTTGGCCGGGGAAGTGGCCGGGGAAGAAGGGCTCGTTCACCGAGACGCACTTCTGGCCGACGATGAAGCGGCCGGGCTCCACATCCAGGATGCGGTCGATCATCAGGAAGGGGAAGCGGTGCGGGAGCAGCTCCAGCACTTTGCGCACGTCGAAGCGGAAGGCGGGCTTGGCGTCCGCCTCGATGCGGCGGTTGAGCTCCTGCACCAGAAGCATGTTTTCGCGGTGGCCGGTGCGCACTGCGACGATGTGGGTGTTGAGCCGACGAGCGCAGTGGGCCAGGTCGCCGATCAGGTCGAGGATCTTGTGGCGGGCGGCCTCGTCGGGGAAGCGCAGCTCGGTGTCGATGACGCGCTTGCCGTCGTAAATGCAGGTGTTTTGCGGCGTGGCGCCTTTGCCCAGGCCCATGGCGCGCAGGGCCTCGACCTCTTTGAGCATGCAGAAGGTGCGGGCCGGGGCGATCTCGCGGGCGAACGCGTCCTCGCCAAGTTCGACCTCGACCACCTGGGCGCCGCCCAGGGCGCCGCCGTGGTCGTCGAGGGTGTAGGTGATCTTCAGGCCGTTGGCGTAGGGCAGCGCGACGATGGAGGCCTTGCCGACCTCGACCGCGACCGGCTCCTTCACGTCGTACATGGCGCGCACGGCGGGCAGATCGACCAGGCCCGCGGCCTTGAGGCAGTCGACGAAGTCCTTGGCCGACCCATCCAGGCCGGGCAATTCGACGGCGTCAAGTTCGACCACGACGTTATCCAGGGCCAGACCCTGGCAGGCGGCAAGGAAGTGCTCGGTGGTGTGGACCTCGACCTCGACGCCGTCGACCTGGGCGGCCAGGGCGGTGCGGCGCATGCGTTGGCACAGGCGCGAGGGATGCGAGACGATTGCCGGCCGGCCGGGCAGGTCGGTGCGCACGAAGACGATGCCGGTGCCGACGGGCGCGGGCTTGAAGACGGCGGTGCAGGTCTCGCCGCTGTGCAGGCCGATGCCGGTGACGCGGGCTTCGCTGGCCAGGGTGCGCTGGTTCATGCCGGGCGGCCTTCAAGCGCGGCTAGGCGGGCTTCGAGCAGGGCCAGGCGGGCGGTCAGCTCCTTGACCTTGTCCTGGGTGCCGGGCAGGCGGCGCACGGCGATCTCGCTGGCCTGGTACGACTTGTAGTCTCGGGCCGGGTTGCCGCGTACCACGGTGCGGGGCGGCACGTTTTTGCTGACGCCGGACTGGCCGGTGACGGTGGCCTGATCGCCGATGGTGAGGTGTCCGGCCACGCCGCACTGGCCCGCCAGGGTGACATAGCGCCCCAGCTTGGTCGAGCCGGCGATGCCCACCTGGCTGACGATCATGCAGCCCGCGCCGATCTCCACATTGTGGGCAATCTGCACCAGATTGTCGATCTTGGTGCCCTTGCCGATGCGCGTGCGGTCGAAGCGGGCCCGGTCGATGGCGGTGTTGGCGCCGATCTCGACATCGTCTTCGATGTCGACGGTGCCGATCTGGGGGATCTTCTGATGCACGCCTTCGATGGTGGCATAGCCGAAGCCATCACTGCCGATGACCACGCCAGGATGCAGGATCACCCGATTGCCCAGGGTGCAGCGTTCGCGCACGGTCACCTGAGGATAGATCAGACAGTCGGCGCCGACCTTGGTGCCGGCGCCCAGATACACGTGCGGATACAGCACGGTGCGCTCACCGATCACCACCCCGTCGCTGATCACCGCATGGGCGCCGATGGCGACGCCAAGGCCCAGGGTCACCCCTTCGCCGATCACCGCCGTGGGGTGGATGCCCGGCGGCGGGGGTGAGGCCTTGGGGCCGAAGGCCGCGACGATGGCGGCGAACGCGAAATCAGGATTGGCCACCACCACCTGCACCAGGTGCGGCGCGGCGTGCTCGCCGTTGACCAGGACCGCAACGGCCCGCGTTTCGGCGAGAAAAGGCACGTATTTTGGATTGGCCAGGAAGCTGATGTCGCCGGGGCCGGCCTCGTTCAAGCTGCTGAAGCCAGTGATGGCCAGCTCGGCATCGCCGATGACCCGGCCCTGCACCACGGCGGCCAATTCGCGTACCGTCACCCGCATTACTTGGCTCCGGCCTCGGGAATGGTCGGGGCGGGGGCGGCGTCGCTGCCATCCAGCTTCAACGCCTCCGCGGGCATCTTCTGATTCAGGTAGGCAAGGAAGGCGTCGGTGATGTCGGTGGAGGGATCCCAGTACAGCGCGGTCTGGAAGCCGAGCTGGACCTGCACCTGGCTGGCCTGGCCGCCCATCAGGTCGGGGTCGGGGGCCAGCAGCACCAGCATGATGCCCTTCTCTTTGCAGTAGACCGCCAGGTTCTGACGCATGCCCGTGAAGACCGCCTTGATCAGCGTGCCATGCTGGCGGTCCAGCTCGCCGGCCGTACGCTTTTCGAACATCGTCTTCCGCAGTTTGGCGGTCTCGTACTGCTCTTGCAGGTCAGCGAATTTGTCGCGATTGCCGCGGGCGAGTTGCAGGCTCGATTCCAGGCGGGTGATCTGATCATCCATGCCCTTGGCCGTAGCCTGGGCCTCGGCATCGAGCTTCTTGATCTTCTCCTTCTGGTCCTTGTAGGCCTTGCAGGTCGACAGCAGGTCCTGCAAGCGCAGCACCGCGATCTTGGGCGCATCGGCGTCGCCTGCAGTCATGGGAACCAGCGAGGCGGCACAGAGGAAGACGGCGAGGAACAGGCTGCGCATATGAGGCCTCGGAAGGGGGAGGCGCGCAGCGTAGGCCGATGGCCGGCAGGTCCAGCGGGGTCCGGTGGTGCAGGGATGTACGCCCGATTGGGCCGGTTAGGCTGGGGTGCTCGCCACCCTTGGCTTGTGAGTCCAAGGCGATTTGGCCAGCATCGCCAAGCCCCGCGCCGTGGCTCCCACCGGGGACAACGCGCTGTTCTGATCCGGATTGGCACGCTGTGCGCCACTGGTTTGCTGTCACCGGCCATCACGCCGGGGACGGTCTTCCGGCAGGGACCACCCTCTGCCGGCCACGCGGGACGGCCCGCGCGCGCATTCCATCGCCGGGACGGCCCGGCCCGGACGCTTACCCTGTGTTCTCCGCCGCCTGTCATCACCCTGTCAGTGCCACCGCGACGGCTGCTTCCTGCAGCAGTCCGGTCGTTGTCAGGGGTGCAGCTGCGTGAAACGAGAGCAAGCGCCGGACCCCAGCCCGCACCATTCCGGTGCAGGAGTCAGTCCATGATCCGCATCATGTCCGTGGTCGCCGTCCTCATCCTCACCCTGGCCGGCACGTCGGCCGCCGAACCGCTGAAGATCGCCTATAGCGATTGGCCGGGCTGGACCGCCTGGGAGATCGCCATTCAAAAGGGCTGGATCAAGGAGGCAGGAGTCGACGCCGAATTCGTGTGGATGGAATACGGCCCGTCGATGGAGGCCTTCCAGGCGGGCAAGGTCGACGCCGTCATGGTCACCAATGGCGATCAGTTGGTGATGGGCGCCGCCGGCAAGGCGAGCAAGGTCGTGGTCCTGACCGACATCAGCTTCGGCAACGACATGGTCATCGGCAAGCCGGGCATCGCGTCCTTGAAGGATCTCAAGGGCAAGAAGATCGGCATCGAGGTCGGCTTCGTCGAGCACCTCTTGCTGCTCAAGGGCCTGGAGAGCGTCGGCTTGAAGGAAGGCGACGTCACCCTGGTGAACGTGCCCACCAACGACACGCCCCAGACCCTGGCCAGCGGCCAGGTCGACGCGGTCGCGGCCTGGTACCCGATCAGCGGTCAGGTCCTGGAGTCGGTGCCCGGCGCCAAGCCCCTGTATACTAGCAAGGACGCGCCCGGCCTGATCTATGACACCGTCTCGGTCGCCACCGAAAGCCTGGCTGCGCGCAAGGCCGAGTGGACGAAGCTGGTGTCGGTGTGGCCGAAGGTGGTGGCCTATCTGGCCGATCCGGCCACCAAGGATGATGGCCTGAAGATCATGGCGGCCCGCGTCAATGTCGCCCCCGAGGTCTATGCCAAGGCGATGCCCGGCACGCGGCTGTTCACTGTGGCCGACAATCTGAAGGCCTTCACCGTGGGCGAGGGTCTCGATTCGGTCTATGGCTCGTCGAAGATCGCCCATGCCTTCAACCGGGCCAACAAGGTCTATGAGAAGGACCTGGACGTGGCCAGTTTCATCGACCCGTCGTTGATCAAGGCCTTGAAGTAGCCGTGGCCGGATCCGGGTGGCGCGTGGGTGGGCAGTGCCCCCCGCGTCTCGCCGGGGTGCTGTGGTGCTGCGCCTTCCTGCTGCCGTTGGCGGCCTGGGCGGCGCTGTCCTATGTCCCCTGGCTGTGGCATCCGCAGATGCTGATCACCGACGCGGGGACCTCCGCGTACAGCGCGGGCATGCGCGTTGATCGCGCGGCCTTCGCCCAAGCCGTGGTCGAGGCCACCGCGGCCGGCACCGCACCGCCCAGCGGTTTGCGGGTGAATCCGATCTTCCTGCCGCCGCCCCATGCGGTGGCGCGCGCCATGTGGACCGGCTTCGTCACCCCGCCGCTGCGCAAGGGTGACCCCTGGTTGCATCAGAGCCTCTGGCAAAGCATCACCGTGATCGCCTGGGGCTTTCTGCTCAGCGCCATCATCGGTGTACCCCTGGGCATCCTCTGCGGCGCCATCCCCGCTTTGTCGCGCTTGATAGAACCCTTCGTCGACTTCGTCAGGTACATGCCGGCCCCGGCCTTCGGTGCGCTGTGCGTCGCGATCCTGGGCATCAACGACGCGCCCAAGATCGCCATCATCGTCATCGGCACCCTCTTCCAGATGGTGTTGGTCATCGCCAACACCACGCGGCAACTCGACCGCAGCCTGATCGAAGCCGCCCAGACCCTGGGCTGCTCCAACCGCCGCCTGCTGACCCGGGTGGTGGTGCCGGGCATCCTGCCCAACCTCTACACCGATCTGCGCGTGCTGTTGGGCTGGGCCTGGACCTACCTGATCGTCGCCGAACTGATCGGCGCCAGCAGCGGTATCAGCTGGTACATCAATCAGCAGGGAAAATACCGCAATTACGACAATGTCTTCGCCGGCATCATGCTGATCGGGATAGTCGGCCTGATCACCGACCAGGTCTTAGGCTGGATGGGCCGGCGGCTGTTTCCGTGGACGGGCGGTGCGGCCCGGCGCTGGCCGTTGGTGTTGCGGCCGTGGGCGTGGGTGCGAGCGTGAAGGCCGCAGGATATAGTGGATGGGTTATGGGGTATGGCCCGCAGGAGGACATGCCGAGCACGGCTGTCCTTCGCACCATAGCCCATAGCCCACACCCCATAACCAGCTGCGTTAGGGGGTGTGGCCCGCAGGACCACATACTGCGCACCATATGGCTCGCATGACTCCCATCAGCGCACGGCTGTCCTGCGGGCCATACCCCATAACCCAGCAACCATACCCCATGCCCGACCATGTCTGACCGCATCGCAGCCCGCCGCGCCAAGCGCGATGCCAGCCCTGTCGTCCTGGATGTGCAGCATCTTGGCGTGACTTTCCCCGGCAGCGGCGGCCAAGTGGTGCACGCCCTGCACGACGTGAACTTCCAGGTGCGCCGGCGCGAGTTTCTCACCGTGGTTGGCGCCAGCGGCTGCGGCAAGAGCACCCTGGTGCGGGTGCTGGCCGGCCTCACCGGCTATACCAGCGGCCAGGTGTTGCTGGATGGGCGGCCGGTCACCGGTCCTGGTCCTGACCGGGGCATGGTCTTCCAGGGCTACACCCTTTTCCCGTGGCTGTCGGTGATGAAGAACGTGGCTTTCGGCCTGCGCGCGCAGGGCAAGGGCGCGGACGAATCCCGCAGTGAGGCCCTGCAATGGCTTGACGTGGTCGGCCTGGCCCACAAGGCCGATGCTTGGCCGCACCAGCTCTCGGGCGGCCAGCGGCAGCGCGTGGCCATCGCCCGCGCCCTGGCAGCGGGGCCGCGCATCCTGCTCATGGACGAACCCTTCGGCGCCCTCGATCCCCAGACCCGCGCGCACCTCCAAGAGCACCTTTTGGAGATCTGGCGCAACGTCGACATCACCATCGTGTTCATCACCCACGACATCGATGAGGCAGTGTGGCTGGCGGATCGTGTGCTGGTGCTGCAACCGCCCGACGCGGACCACCCCGGCGGCTGGCTGCAGGCGGCGGTGGAGGTGCCGGTGCCGGTGCCGCGCACCCGGGCGATGCTCGACGATCCGGCCTACCGGGCGGTGCGCGCCGACATCGACAACCGCATTCATCATGCCGCTACCACCCCGGCCGAGCGACTACCCATTTTCCGCATGACGTCAGTCGGGGACGAACTGTGGTGAGGGTGCGCACCGGTGGCGGGATGGCGTCGATGGTGGCTGCCGGCCGATTTCTGGGAGCGCCGAGTTGCACTCGGCCCGAAAGCTGGCACACCCCACGCAGGACGCCGTGGCCGTGCTCGGTGCCACCGACCATCTTCGTGAATCGCAACCAATCTCCACCGGGACGGCCCGGTGGCAGTACCATTCGCGGGACGGCCCGCCTAGACAGTACTGATGGCTGCATCCCATAACGAAATCCTGCGTGGCGGCGACAAGACCAGCTTCGTGCTGCCGCAGCATCACGCGTTGACGCTGACCGCGGGCGGGTCGCGCACGGCGGTGGCGCTGTTCGTCTTTCGTGCCGGCCGCACCAGCGAGCGCTATTGCATGCCGGATACCCTGAAGGCGCAGCACACCGCCTTCCTGACCACCGGGCGCGTGCTGCTGTCGGACATGGGGCGCGTGCTGCTGGCGGTGACCGAGGACACCTGCGGCTGGCACGACACCATCACCGGCCACCAGGACGCCACGGGCAGTGCGGCCCGTTATGGCACGCGCACCTATCAGCAGGCGCGCAACGGTTGGATCCAGAACAGTCGCGACAACGCGCTGATTGAATTCGGTAAGTGGGAACTGGGCGAACGCGATCTGCACGCCAATCTCAACGCTTTCGTGAAGGTGGTCAGCGACGACCAGGGCAGCCTGTCCTGGCAGCCGAACGCCGCCGCCGGCCAGCGCCTGACCCTGCGGGCCGCGCTGGACGTGCTGGTGGTGCTGACGAACACGCCGCATCCGCTGGATCCTTGGGCCGACTACGCGCCGGACCCGGTGACCCTGGACATCCGCGCCGTGCCGCCGCCGGGGGCGGACGATCCCTGCCGGATCATGCGGCCTGAAAATGCCCGCGCCTACGAACTGACGGAAGGGGTGCTGGCATGAGCCTCCTCTTCGATCAGGTCGTCCCGGCCGGCGACGGCTTCCGCGGCACTCTGCCCACCGGCAGCCGTTTTCGCATCACCGATTTGGAGGGCAACCAGGCGGTGGATACGCTGTTCTACAGCCTCGACGACCCCACTGAGCGCTATGATGCGGCGGCGACCATGCGCGCGCAGCAGCGCGTCTACCTGACCACCGGCACGCGGCTCATCAGCAGTCGCGGCCGCACCTTGCTGACCATCACCGACGACACCTGTGGCCAGCACGACACCTTGGGCGGGGCCTGCGCCTGCGAGACCAACCAGGTGCGTTATGCCCTGGATCGGCGGCACATGCACGCCTGCCGCGAGACCTTCCTGCTGCAACTCGCCACCGGCGGACCCGTGGCTGGGCGCATGCTGGGCATCCGCGACATCGCCCACAATATCAACTTCTTCATGAACGTGCCGGTGACCCCACAGGGCGGCCTGAGCTTCGCCGACGGCATCAGCGCCCCGGGGCGGTTTGTAGAGCTGACCGCGGCCATGGACTGCCTGGTGCTGATCTCCAACTGCCCGCAGCTCAACAATCCCTGCAACGGCTGGAATCCCACGCCGGTGCGCATGCAGGCCTGGGCATGAGCCCCGTCGTGCCCTGCCATCAGGCGCCGCTCACCCGCTGGCGCGTGCGCGCCGCTGCCGCCAGGGCTGGCCTGGGCGAGGCGCTGGGCGGCCCGCAGCCCAACGGTCGCCGCGTTGCCGTGCAGGTCGCAGACGGCGCACTGATCGCCTGCCACGACGTGTCTGCGTGCTGGCGTGGCCACTTATTGTGGAGTGAGGCCGTGCGTCCCGCACCGGCCTGGGCCGCGGCGGCCTGGGCCCTGGCCGATGCCCTGGAGGTCAGTGCCCTGACCGTGACCTTGGATGACAGCGATGAGGCGTTGACCGTTATCGACGTCAGTGATCAACCCCTGCCCATCCCGTCGGCGACGATTCATGCGGGTGAGCCTGCGGACGTCTGCACCTGGAGGCCGTTGCTGACCCTGCCGGTGGCCGATCGCGCGACTTTGGCCCAGGCTCTGACCCGACTCTCCGATCCTGGGCAGCGCTCGACCGTCGGGCTGTTGCGTGCCTGTCTGGATGCGATGGGGCCGCGCAACCTGCACCATCGCGACCTTGACGGCGTCCCCTATGCACCCTGCGCGATCCAGGTCCTGAACGGCGGCCTGCACACCACGGTGCAGGACTGGCCGGGTCGTCAGGGCCACTGGGCGGTGGGCGTGCCGCCGTCGGGCCCCTTCGATGACTGGTCCTTCCGCCTGGCCAATCGACTGGTGGGCAATGCCGATGGCGCGCCCGGCCTGGAGCTGACCCTCACCGGGCCGACCCTGCGCTTCCACGTGCCGGCGATCATCGCCCTCGCGGGCGCAACCGTGGAAGCGACCATCGACGGCGCCGCGGTGCCCATGTGGCAGGCGGTGGTGGTGCCGGCTGGCGCAGTGCTGCGCCTGGGTGGCCTGACTGGTCAGGGCGTGCGCTGCAGCGTGGCGGTGCGCGGCGGCCTGAACGTGCCCAGTTATCTGGGCGCGGCCGCGACCTTCGATCTGGGTGGTTTCGGCGGCGTCACCGGCAAGCCGTTGGCCACGGGCGATTGGCTGCCGCTGATGCGCAGCGTGCCGGCCGAGGAGTTGGCCGCGTGCCCGCCACCGCTGCCCAGCGCGGTGCGGCCGCGCTGCGAACGCACCTGGACCATCGGCGTGCTCGAAGGGCCGCATGCGGCGCCGGACTTCCTGACTCCGGCGGGCCTGCGCGAATTCTACGCCACGCGCTGGAGCGTGCACCACCACAGCAATCGCACCGGCGTGCGGCTGGTCGGGCCGAAGCCCGGTTGGGCGCGGACGGACGGCGGCGATGCCGGCCTTCATCCCAGCAATATTCACGATAATGCCTACGCGTTCGGTGCGGTCGACCTGACCGGCGACATGCCGATCATTCTTGGCCCCGACGGGCCCAGCTGCGGCGGCTTCGTCTGCCCGATGGTGGTGGCCATGGCCGAGCGCTGGAAGCTTGGGCAACTGCGCCCCGGCGATGGCGTGCGTTTCGTCGCCCTGACCCCGGCTCAGGCTGATGAACTGCGCGTCGTGCAGGAGCTGCCGGTGGCCAAGCGTGCGCCCGTGCTTCGTCCCGCGGGTGCGCCCGGCGCGGTGCTGATGCGGCGGCGCGAATCACCGGGGCGACCCTTCCTGTGCATCCGCCGCGCCGGCGACGATTTCACGCTGTTGGAATACGGCCCCACCGAGCTGGACCTGGCGCTGCGCTTGCGTGTGGCGGTGCTGGAGGCGGCGTTGCGCGCGCGCGCGGTGCCGGGGATCATCGACCTGGTGCCGGGCGTGCGTTCCTTGCAGGTGCACCACGATCCGCGTGTGCTGGGCACGACGCAGGTGGTCGACTTGCTGGTAGAGTTGGATGACGGACTGCCAAACGCCGATGCCGTCAGCGTGCCGTCCCGACTGGTCCACTTGCCGTTGTCGTGGGACGACCCATCGACCCGCAAGGCCATCGACATCTACATCAAGAGCGTGCGCGCCGACGCGCCCTGGTGCCCCTGGAACATTGAATTCATCCGCCGCATCAACGGCTTGTCCTCGGTTGCCGAGGTACATCGCATTGTTTTTGCCGCTGAATATCTGGTGCTGGGCCTGGGGGATGTGTATCTGGGCGCGCCGGTGGCGACGCCGGTGGACCCGCGCCACCGTCTGGTCACCACCAAATACAATCCGGCGCGCACCTGGACGCCAGAGAACGCGGTGGGCATCGGCGGCGCGTACCTGTGCATCTATGGGATGGAAGGTCCCGGTGGCTACCAGTTCGTCGGCCGCACCGTGCCGGTGTGGCGGCGCGAGGATCCCCAGCCGGCCCTGCTGCGCACCTTCGACCGCCTGAAGTGGTACGAGGTCAGCCATGAGGAATTGCAAGATCTGCGCGCCGATTGCCGCGCCGGCCGGTGGCAGCCGCGCTGCGAGGAGGGCGTCTTCGATGGCGCCGCCTATGCGCGCATGTTGCACGACCAAGCGCCGGGCATCGCCGCCTTCCGCACTAGCCAACAAGCGGCCTTTCAGGCGGAGCGGAAACGCTGGGATCAGGCATGAGCAGCTTCCTGCACCGCATTCCTGCTCCGCCGGGCGATGGCCCTTTGGCGGCAGTGAAGGACAACATCGATGTCGCAGGGATGCCGACCACGGCGGGTTGTCCGTCGTTCGCATATACGCCAGCAGCCGACGCCGAGGCGGTGCGTCGGCTGCGTAGCTGGGGTGCCCGCATCATCGGCAAGACCTCCTTGGACCAATTCGCCACCGGTCTGGTGGGGACGCGCTGCGCGGTGCCGGCCATCAATGCCTTCGACGCCACGCGCATCCCCGGCGGTTCGTCCAGCGGATCCGGGGTGGCGGTGGCCACCGGCGAGGTCGCCGTGGCCTTGGGCACCGATACGGCAGGCAGCGGCCGGGTCCCCGCTGCGCTCAATAACATCGTCGGCTTCAAGCCCACCTGCGGCTGGGTCAGCACCACCGGCGTGGTGCCCGCGTGTCGTAGCCTTGACTGCGTGTCTGTTTTCAGCCGCAGTGTGCAGGAGAGCTGGGCCGCGCTGACCGCCATCGCCGGGTATGACGCCAGCGATCCCTTCAGCCGGGTGGCGTCCACGCCCTTCCTGCCCACCGGAGCCTTGCGCATCGGCGTGCCGACCGCGGAGCATCTCACCGGCCTCGATCCCGCCTGGCATCAAGTCTGGCGCCAGACGCTGGAGGTGCTGACTGGTCTGGGCCACGTGCCGGTCGAGATCGACTTCGCGCCCTTCGCCGAGGCGGCCGCCAGTTTGTATGGCGGACCCTGGGT
>JBBQTJ010000078.1:0-12151 GCA_038213315.1 Planctomycetota bacterium | reverse complement strand
ACCGCCACGGTGAGGTTGGTGATGCCGGGGCGGTCGTCCGCCAGGTCGGTCAGTTCGTGGTAATGGGTGGCGAAAAGGGCGCGGCAGCCGATGCGGTCATGCAGGTGTTCGACGATGGCCCAGGCCAGGCTGACGCCGTCGAAGGTGCTGGTGCCGCGCCCAACCTCGTCCAGCACCACCAGGCTGCGCCGGGTGGCATGGTGCAGAATCGCGGCGGTCTCGGCCATCTCGACCATGAACGTGGATTGGCCTCGGGCCAGTTCATCGCCCGCACCAACGCGAGTGAAGACGCGATCCACCACGCCGATATGCGCCGTCGTCGCCGGCACAAAGGAGCCCGCCTGGGCCAGGATGGCAAGCAGGGCGACCTGACGGATGTAGGTGGATTTGCCGGCCATGTTGGGGCCGGTGATGATGGCGAGGGAGGGGACAGTTGTCGGGGGCGCAGGGAAGGCTTCGGTCGCGGGGTCGCGGTGTCGCGGGGTCGCGGCGTCAACATCAACATCGACATCAACGGCAGTATCCAGGGCGGAATTATCTCGAGTGCTGTCCTGAAGTCCGACCCCGCGACCCCGCGACCCCGCGACTTCGCGACGGCTGTCCTCCAGCCCGACCCCGCGACCCCGCGACCCCGCGACTTCGCGACGGCTGTCCTCCAGTCCGACCCCGCGTCCCCGCGACCCCACGACGGCCGTCAGAAAACAATCATTCCCCACAAACCGCCCCGCCCCCACCACCTCTTCAACCACCGGATGGCGAGCAGCGGTGAGTTCCAGGGTATGGCTGTCGTCCACCAGCGGTCGGCACCAGGAGCGTAGGCGGGCCAATTCGGAGAGGCCGGCGAGCACGTCCACCAGGGCCAGGGCCTGGGCGCAGATTTGCACCGGGACGGTGACGGCCTCGGCGGCGGCGCGCAGCTCTTGGAAGATGGCCAGCTCGCGGGTGCGCAGGCGCTCTTCCGCGCCCAGGGCCTTGTCTTCGTATTCTTTCAGCTCGGGTGTGATGTAGCGCTCGGCGCCCACCAGGGTCTGCTTGCGGATGAAGTGCGCGGGGACGCGGTCGCCGTTGGCCTTGCTGATCTCGATGTAGTAGCCGAAGACCTTGTTGTAGCCGACCTTCAATTTCGCCAGGCCACAGGCGGCGGCCTCGCGAGCCTGATAGTCCACCAGCCACGCGCCGGCATCGCGCTTGATCAGGCGGTACTCATCGACCTGCGCATCGACGCCATCGCGGATCAGGCCGGCCTCGGTGATGGCCAAAGGCGGGTCTTCCACCAACGAGCGGCGCAGGGCGGTCACCAGGTCGGGTGCCGGCACGAGTTGACCTACCGCCGCAGCAAGCAGAGGCGGAAGATCTGAGCCCGGCAGCGCGGTGGCGACCTGGGCGGCGGCCTCCAGCGACCCCGCGAGATGTACCAGATCGCGGGCATTGGCCCGGCCGGTGGCGATGCGCGCCAACAACCGTTCGAGATCGTAGACCTGGCCCAGTGCCGCGCGCACGGCGGTGCGCACCGCGTCGGCGGCCACCAGCCAGGCCACCGCGTCATGCCGCGCGGTGATGCCCGCGACGGTGGCCAGGGGACGGGTCAGCCATTCGGCCAACAGGCGCGCGCCCGGCGCGGTGCGGGTGCGGTCGACGGTGGCCAGCAAGGTGCCGGCCCGGCCGCCGTCGCGGCTGTTGCGCAACAGGTCCAGGTTGCGGCGGCAGGTGGCGTCCAAGACCAGATGGTCGGCGTGGTGCAGGCGCGACAGCGCGCGCACATGAGCAAGCCCGGTCGCTCCGCCGTCCTGCACCTGCAAGGAGCCTTCGGCGTAGCGCAGCGCGGCGGCCGCGGCGATGGCCAGATGGTCTTCGTCGCGGCCGATGCCAAAGCCATCCAGGTCGCCGACCCGCAGCCGGGCGCAAAGATGGCGACGCGCGTCCTCGCCCTTCCAGGCGTAGGGAGGCAGACTGGCCACCAGCGGCACGGTGGGCAGCAATGCAGCCAGGGCGGCCGCGGTGCCCTCGGCGTGGCGCACCACGTCGGGCAAGACCAGCTCGGCCGGTTGCAGGCGCGCCAGCACCTGGGCCAGCGTGCCGGCCTGACACTCTTCGACGGTGAAGCGGCCGGTGCTGACATCCAGGGCGGCAACGCCGATCACCCCATCAAGACCGGTGAGCGCGACCAGGATATTCGCGGTGCCCGGATCAAGGGTGTCCTCGTCCACCAAGGTGCCCGGCGTGATCACCCGGGTCAGGCCGCGCTTCACCAGGCCTTTGGCGTCCTTGGGATCCTCAAGCTGGTCCATCATCGCCACCCGCCGGCCGGCGGCGAGCAACTTGGGGATGTGCTGGTGAATGCTGTGGTGCGGTACCCCCGCCATGGGAATAGGATCCGCCGCATCCCTGTTACGGCAGGTCAAAGCCACGCCGCAAATGCGCGACAGGTCCTCGGCGTCCTGCAGGAAGCACTCGAAAAAATCCCCCATGCGCATCAATAAGAGGCAGTCCGGCCGCTGGGCCTTCACCTCCAGGTACTGACGCATCATGGGGGTGTCGAGGGAGGACATGAGGGGGTGCTCGCGGTGCGTCGGCATGGTGCGCCGCGGCCGGCCTTGGTAAACCGCAGATAGGGGGCCAGGCACCACAGCAATGCATCACCCATGTCGGCCGCAGGTCGTCGCGGCTGGCAAAACTGGTCTGCGAGTCGGCGCGCACCACGACGCTGACCTTGGGCCAACTGCGTCGGCTCAGAATGGCAGCCCCGGAACTGCGCATGGTGCCAAGTCATTGCCCAACCTGCTGGCCACGGCGGTGAAGCCCGCCATCACGCATCCGGCTCAGAGCGGCTTCCGCACCAACGTGGTCCAGGCGATGACCACCAGCAGCAGGCCGATGGTCATGATGCCGCCACCGCAGGTGGCGAGGGCGAAGACGTCTATGCCGGCGATCGTGGCCACGCCGCTGCGGGGCGGGCAGAAGGGCGCCAGGGCGTAGACGCCGTACAGCCACAGAAGGGTGAGCATGACCGGCGTGGCGTAGTCGCGGCGGGTGAAGGACAGTGGGGTGCCGGCGAGGCCCACCAGCAGGCCGTACGTCCAGCCGAAGCCCATGACGTGGCGCCAAGTCTCGGAGGCGGCGACCCCCAGCGTCCAGTACTCGGCGAGCAGCGCGATCGAGCCGAAGAACCCGATCAGATACATCGTCGCGACCACGGCCAGGGCCCGGTAGTGGATGGTCCTGGGGAGCTTCATCGCACCGGTCCCGGGGTCGTAGCGGGGGCTGCGGGCAGTGTCGCCGTTACGCCGAGGCGCTCACCGCGCGATCTTCACATCCTCGACAATGATCAAGGGGATGTCCCGCTTCAGGCTGTGCTTGGCCTGGTCCACAAGCTCTTTAGAGCCGATGACACCGACCGGGCGCCAGACGAATTCGCTGAGGACGATGGCTGAGCCATCCTTCACTTTCAGAAAGGCGACGACATTGCCGTCGCCATCGATCAGGACGTCATTGGTGCCGACTTCGGAAAAACGCTGCTGGTCGACAAAGCCTTGGGCGGCGAAGGCGCTGACGCTGGTCACCGGCGCGAGGGGTGCCGCGACCTTGGTGCCGCCCAGGTCGACGGTGACCGGGCTTTGATCAGGCAGGGCGACGGGCTTGATCACCACGGTGGTGGGGATGGGCTGCTTGACCACCGGGGTGCCGTTTTGCGCGGCGACCTGATCGGCCAGGGTGCCGATCTTGGCCAGGGCATCGCGCAGGCGGGCGGCGGCAATGCGCACCGGCACTTCGTGGTGATCGGACATCACCAAGGTGAGCTGGGCCACCAGGGGGCTCCAATCGGTGCGCAGGGCGGCGGCCTGGTCCTGACGCAGCAGGGCGTAGGCATTGGCGTAGCTGGCCTGGGCGGCCGTCCAGGTGGCCTCGGCGACGGCCTCTTTCGCCTCCCTGTCCTTGGTCAGGGTGGTGATGTCACCGCTCGTCTTCACGAACTTCTTGTTCACATAGGCCACGGCATTGGGGATGTAGACGGCGTACCACTGGCCGATCTTCTGGCCTTTGTTTTCGAGCACCTCGCCTTCGGCAAGCTCAGCGACGATGGCGCCGAGGATGCGCGAATCGTCTCGGGCCTTGGCGCGATCTTCGCGCACAGTCAGGTATTTGCCGTCGCCCGAGGGGGTGACCACGCGCTCGTGCACCCAGGCCTTGCCCTCGCGCGGGAAGCGGATGGTCAGCCAGTCGGGGGCGCCGGGCGCGACGCCCAAGACCTCTACCGGCGCGCCGTCCGACAGGGCAGCGACCGCCTTGGCCTGGGCATTCGGTCCAAAGCGCACATTCACGGACTTGCCCAGAATGACGGCCGGCACGCCGGCCACCGTCAGGTCGGGCACGGTCGGTTCGGCGGCGAAGACACAGGCGGCGACGAGGGCGAGGGCGAGGTAACGCATCGCAGCATGCTAGGCCTGTCCGCCTTGACGGAAGTCCTGACTCCGGACTTCCGTCGTGCCCGGGTGCGCTACCGTCCGACTTCCCATTTCAGGAGCCCGCGCCCTATGGTCCTCGATCGCCTGCGCCGTCACGCCACCGCCAAGGATCCCAAAAAGATCCCCGACGGCCTGTGGATCAAATGCCCCGGCTGCCAGAAGACCGTCTACAAGCGCACCGTCGAGGACCGGCAGGACACCTGCCCCGAGTGCAACCACCACTTCCCGATGCCATCCTTGAAGCGCATCGCCAGCCTGATCGACGCCGATACCTGGCAGGAGTGGGACGCGGCGATGACCAGCGCCGATCCGCTGAAGTTCGTCGACGCGCGGCCCTATCCCGAACGCATCGCCCAGCAGCAGGCCAAGACCGGCATGAAGGACGCCGTGGTCACCGGCACCGGCAAGCTCAGCGCCATCCCGATCGGCCTAGGGGTAATGGAATTCGCCTTCAATGGCGGTTCGATGGGCGCCGTGGTAGGCGAAAAACTCACCCGCATGGTCGAGCGCAGCACCGCCGGCCGCATGCCCGCGATCATCATCAGCGCCAGCGGCGGGGCGCGCATGCAAGAAGGCGCCATCTCGCTGATGCAGATGGCCAAGACCAGCGCCGCCCTAGGTCGCCACGCCGAAGCCAAGCTGCCCTTCATCAGCATCCTCACCGACCCGACCATGGCCGGCGTGATGGCCAGTTATGCCAGCCTGGGCGACATCATCATCGCCGAACCCAAGGCCCGCATCGGCTTCACCGGCGCCCGCGTGATTCAGGAAACCATCAAGCAGGAGCTGCCCGAAGGCTTCCAAACCTCTGAATTCACCATGAAGCATGGCCAGGTCGACCTGATCACCGCCCGGCAGGACTTGAAGGCGGAGCTGACGAGGATTTTGACGTATTTGACGGGGAGGGCTTGAAGACAGCCGTCGCGGAGTCGCGGGGTCGGACTGCAGGACAGCCGTCGCGGGGTCGCGCAGTCGGACTGCAGGACAGCCGTCGCGGGGCCGCGCAGTCGGACTTCGGGACAGCACGGCATAGCATCGCGCTCAAGATTCTGCCTTGGATGTTTATGTCGACCCCGCGACTTCGCGACCCCGCGACCCCGCGACCTGTCTTTCATCAATGCAATCCCATTGTCGTCACTGATGTCGACCCCGCGACCTCGCGACTATATCTCCCCGGCCTTGCTGCCCATGGTAGGAAGCGTCCCCCAACTCTGCGAGCCGCCCATGACCGCCATCACCGGACTCTCCGGCCTTCGTCCCACTGCCGATGCCATCGCGCGGGTCACGGTGCCGCCTTATGACGTGATCAAGCCGGGGTCGGCGCTGGAACGCACGCTGCAACAGCGGCCGGACAGCCTCTGGCACGTCACTCTGGGTCAGGATCCCATCACCTGCCTCGAACGGCTGAAGGCCACGGTGCTGAGTGCGGACGCCGAGTCCTGCTATTACGTCTACGAGCAGCGCTGGGGCGCGGGGCAGATGCGTTTGGGTGTGTTCGCGGCGGTGGCGGTGACGCCCTATGCGCAGGGGCAGGTGATCCGCCACGAAAAGACCTTTGACGACAAGGTGCAGGGCCGCCTGCAATTGACCAAGGCCACCGGCCTGACTCTGGAGCCGGTCTTCCTGCTGACCCGCAGCGCCATCACGCCGGTGCTGGCGCGGGTGGCCCGCGGCATGCCCACCTATGCCTTCACCAGCGACTTCGCCGGCGAGGGCGAATTGCATGGCATCGCCAACCGGCTTTTCCGTATCCCGGCCAGCAGTCCAGACGGTCAGGAATTGCAGACCCTGGTCGGCCATCATCCGCTCTACATCGCCGATGGCCATCATCGCTACCACGCGGCGCTGCTCGGCGGACAGACCCACTGCATGGCCTACCTAGTCGAGCAGGCCACCATCCAGGCCTATAATCGCGTGATTCGCGGCGTGCGCCCTTTCGCCGAGATCCGCGACCGGCTGAAGCTGACGCCGGCCACCTGGGCCACGCCTGCCAAGCACCAGTTTTGCATCTATCACCAGGGCCGGGCCTGGACCCTGGGCGCTGGCACCGTCCCCGCGGATGTGGTCGGGCGCCTGGACTGCTCGATCCTGGAGCGCGAGCTGTATCCGCTCCTTGGCCTTGAACATCACATGATCAAGGATCACCACTACTTCGATTATTATCCTGAGCAGGACCTGGCGGCGATGCGCGCGGTGGTCGACCGGGGCGATTATGATCTGGCGGTGGCTCTGCATCCCGTGTCGATCGACGAACTGGTCGCGGTGGCGGATGCTGGTATGACCAATGGCGACCTCGTCATGCCCGAAAAAAGCACCTTCTTCGCCCCAAAAATCCTGTCCGGCGTGCTGCTCTATCGCCACGCCTACGCCGCGCATGGCTGAGCCCGCCCGCTGGTGGTTGATGAAGACCGAGCCGGCCGTCTTCGGTCTGGCCGACCTGCGCCGTCTGGGCGTCGCCCCCTGGGACGGGGTACGCAATTACCAGGCGCGGAATTTCATGCGCGCGATGCGCCTGGGCGACCGGGTCTTCATCTATCACAGCAACGCTTCGCCCAGTGGCATCGCCGGCTTGGCGACGGTGGCCCGCACCGCCTATCCCGATCATACGGCGTGGGACCCCAGCAACGAACATTTCGACGCTAAAAGCGCCCCGTCCGCGCCCCGGTGGGACATGGTTGATCTGCGCTTCGACGCCGCACTGCCGCGCTTCCTGCCCCTCGCCCTGTTGCGTGAGACCAGCGACTTGGCTGACCTGCCCCTGTTCACCCATGTCCGCCTCTCGGTCCAGCCCGTGCCGGAACCGGAAGCGGCGGTGATCCGTCGCTTGGCTGGCCTGCCCCGTTGAGCCCTGCGGACCCTGACCTACCCTGTCCGGCTCCACGGAGCCCTTTTGTCCGATAGTCCTGATGCGTCTGTGTCGTTGTATGTCCTGGTCGACAACCAGTGGCAGGGGCCTTTTGCACCGGCGGTGATCCGGCAATTACTGATGCGTGGTCAGGTGAAGCGCGAGACGGCCACGTGGGATCCTCAGGACCAGGTCCATGGCACCGTCGGTTCACTCAGTGCGACCCGCACGCCGGTCGACACCATCAGCTTGGCGGAAAGCGCGCTTGAGCGCCTGACCGTCAGCGATGATGCCGTCGCCTGCGCCGATCTAGGCAGCATGACCGAGACCCTGGAGCGCGACCTGGCCGCCGGCAGTCACGATGCCACCCGGCTTGAGCGCTTGGTGGCGCGGGTCGAATCGGCGGGCAATGCCGTAGCCAAGCGCAGCGGGGATGCCGGCCTGGGCACCGAATTGCGCCAGCTGCGGCGCAGCCTGGGGTCTGGTCACCAGCTCGCGGCCCAAGCCCTGTCGCGCACCATTCGCCGCATGACCGCGGCCATGTCCAAGCATCCGGACGAGGATGGCAGCAACGACCAGTTCCCCTTTGGCGAGGCCCCGGCGCCCACCGACGCTCAGCGCGTCCAGGTCCTGGAGCGGGAAATCAAGGACCTCCGCGATACGCTGGAACACACCCGCAAGGGCGCATTGGAACAGCGCGAGGCCACTGGCCGCCTGGTCAAGCAGGCCTCGGTCGCGGCCGACACTCAGCGCCAGGATACTGCTGAATTGCGTGCCTTGGCTGCCGAGATCCACGACTTGGCCAGCAGCCGCGTGGCCGGTGACCAGGCTGCGGGCGAACGGCTGCGCCGCTTGGCCGGCAACCTGCGCGACGGCGATGCGGGTCAGCTTGCGCCCGCCGCCGAGGCAGTGCTGCGCGACCTGGCCAAGCAGACCGGCGACGGCACCGGGGCCGGCGAACTGGCGCGACTGCGCGCCGACTTCTTGTCGTCGAAAAGCGAGCTGACCATGCTGCGCCAGCGCGAAGAGCAGCTGAAAGGCGAAAGCGAACGTCTGCACCGCGCCCTCGACGAGGGCCGCAAGGTGATGGACCAGTTCAAGGTCCGCGCGCGCGAACGTGAGCGTCAGCTGCAATCCTCGGTGGCCGCTCTGCAGGCCTCCAACGATCTGCATAAAGACACCATGGATGAGCTGCAAGCGCAGCTGGGCATCAGCCAGAATCGCGTCGAAGCCATGGAAGGCGAGTTGGATGGCCTGCGCCGCGAGCTGAAGGCGGCGCGCGGCGGTGGGGTCCGCGATCAGCAGCTTCAGGCCGAGATGACACGCTTGGCGGACGAGCGCGCGCGGCTTGAGTCCCAGCGGCAGGAACTGCAAGTCGGCCTGACCCGGGCCGAAGCCGACCTGGTCAGTGCCCGCGCCCAGGCAACCCAGGAGGATCACACCTTGGTCGAGGCCATGGCCGCCAAGGTCAACCAGCTGCGCCTGTCCTATGAACAGACCCGCGCCCGCCTGGGTGAGCAAGAGACCCAGGGCCGGCGCCTGCAGGAAGAACTCCTCGTCAGTCGGACAGAGGCCGACGAGCTGCGCACCCGCAGCGAGTCCCTGACCACCGAGCTGGAAGCTGCGCGCGGTGGTCTTGAGGCCTCGCGCCGTCGCCTTGACGAGCTGTCACGCACCAGTGAACGCCTGGCCGCCGAACGCGAGGACTTGCAGCGCGAGCTGGCGGCCAAGCGCGGTCCCGACGCCTTCGAACCCACCCCCGCCCGCGGCGCCGCCCAGCTCGCGGACGATCTGGCCGAGGCCGGGCGCAAGGTCGCCGCATTAGAGGCAGCCGGCGGCGACACCGGCGCGCTTGCCGCCCTGCGCGCCGAGCGTGACCGCTTCGCCACCGACCTAGCCGACGCCCGGCGCCAGGGCGGTCAGCTCACCGTGCGCATGGCGGCGCTGGAACATGATCAAGAGACCCTGTCCGCCGAGCGCGACCGCCTTCGCCAGGAACTGCACGGCCAATCTGGCGAGCGCGAACGCATCGCTGGCGAACTCGCCCAGCTACGCGCCGATGCCGCGGTGGGTGGCGAGGCCGATGGCCTGGAGCGGCGCGTGGCCGACCTGGATGGCGAATTGGCCACCGTGCGCGGCGAAGCCGATTACCTGGCGCAGGAGCTGGCTGGCTCGGTCATGGCCTTGGCCGATGCCCACGACCGCGTTACTCGCGAACGTGCCCGCGCCCTGGCCCTGGAGCACGACCTCGCGGCAGCTCGCACGCAGGCCACCGCGCTCAATGCCCTGGTGGCCCAGGCCCACGATGCCGGAACCTCGGGCAGCCGCCCCGCCGCCGAGTTGAGCGAAACGCAGCAGCGCGTCATCGAGCTCGAAAAGCAGCTCGCCGCCGCCGTCGATGTCGACCTCCTGCGCGTCGAGCGCCAGCGCTCCACCGAGGCCCGGCGCCGCGTGATCGAGCTTGAACGCCGCCTTGCCGAACTTGAAGCCGATCAGGCCAATGACCTGCCCGAGGCCATGCCTGCCCCAGGCGCGTCGCCGCAGCTGGTGGCGGCGGTGGAACGCGCCCAGTCCGAGTTGGCTGATCTGGTGCGTGTCCTGGAAGTGCCGTTGGGGGATGGTTCGCCCACGCGCCGTGGCCGCGAGGCCGAGCAGATCCTGGTCCAGGCCCGCGACCGGCTGCGCCGCGTGCGCGGCAGCCTGCGGCGGGCCGGCGACGGCGAGCCCCCACCGTCGGCCACCGCACTGATGGGGCGCGATGACCCGTCCCTGTCCCGCGCCGTCCCCGCGCGGCCCGGCTTCGCCAGCGGCCTGCTGCCCGGTGGCGGCCTCGACAGCTTCCCGGCCATGCCCGCGATCGCCGGCACCGCCCTGGTGCCCCGCCACGGCATGGTGCCCTTGATGACCACCCAATGGCAGAGCGCCACCGGCAGCACGGTACGCACCGCGGCGGTCGCCCGGCCCCAGGGCAAGACCCGGTGGGGTCTCATGGCCGCAGTATTGGGATTTCTGCTCTTTTTCATCTTTCTGACCATCGCGATGAAGCCGGGCGATACTGCGACGGTCGAAGCCCTGCCCACCCCCGAGGTGGCCCCAATGGCAGTGGCCTCGCGCGTAGTCCTGCCTGACCTGGACACCGCGCGCATCCTTTTCGCAGGCGATCCAGAGTTCCGCTTCAGTTTCGCCGGCTTGGCCTTCGGCGCCACCGTAGCCCAGCCGTTTGATGCCCAGCGCGGCCGCGACACCGTGCAGCTGACTGGCGGCTGGATCGCTAGCGAGGTGCGTCACGCCTGGCTGGACGAGCTGCGCCAAGGTGGCAATTTCACCGTGGCCATGCAGGTGCTGCCCGACGCCGTGACCGCCCCCGGCGTCGCGGCCGTGCCCGGCACCATCCTCGCCCTAGGCCGCTCGTCCCAGGTGCGCTGCCTCGCGCTCATGCAGCTCGGCAGCAACCTGATGGTCGCCCTGCGCGCCGGTGATGGCCCCGCCGACGGCCTCAGCCCGCGCCTGGAAACCCGCAGCGCACCGCTCAAAGGCGGCCTGCAGCACCTCGTGCTGGTGCGCCGTGGCGACGCCCTGTCCCTTTACGTCGACGGCGCACTGGTCAGCCCCGGCAGCATCCCCGGCGACCTCACCGCCTGGGAACCCGCCGCCCATCTCAGCCTGGGCGCCGACCCCGACGGCGCCAACCCTTGGCGCGGCACCATCCGCCGCCTCCACTGGTGGCCCCAAGCCTTCGACGTCGCCAAGGTCCGGGCCTTGCACGAGAAGTCATTGAGCCCCTGAATTGCCGCTCAGCAGGCCGACCTCGTCACGTCGAATAGCTGATGTCGCACTGCTCGCGCCGGGAGAGACGACAAATAAAGCCAGCATCGAATGTTCAGCGCGGCTGTTCCTGGGCGAGGCTAGCTCCAGCTCGCCTAGGCGGTGGCCCATGTGCCGCTGCCCGTGTCTAGCGATTGCCATCCGAAGCTGCCCGGCGCGGCAATATGATTGCCGCTAGGCGAGCTGGAGCTCGTCTCCCCCCAAGAAATCGTAGCGGATTGCCACTGGGCGAGCGGGAGCTCGCCTCTCTCGGCGAAATGCAGGGAGGCGATCATCATGAAGGTGCCAGGCACCGCTTTGACAACAGCGAAAGGCGGCATGCCCCAGGTCCTGGCGCGGGGCGGGGGATTCACGCCTGGGTATCGGCTGCGTATCCGCCCTGCTCACTCGGCTAGGCTCACTCCCAGGTGAAGCTCAGGGTCTTGCTTAGGCCGGCGCCGGGCGGAATCAGGCAGGTGGTGGGCCGATCCAGGAAACGACGCCGTCGTTCCGGCGGGACCTCGCCTTCGGGGATGGGCTTGGTGGACAATTCCATGCCACGCACGCGCTCGCTGCCATTCCAAGGAGAGGCGGTGCGGCTGCGATGCTGGGTCCACAGGGCCAGCCATGGCCAGTCAGCGTGCCGGAAGGTGCAGGTCAGACGGCGGCGCAGGCGCGCATTGGTCGCGGTCCACGTGCCGATCGCGGTGCCGCCAGCAAGGCGACCGCACAGCACGTCGCCGCACGGCGGGTCCGTCAGGGCCGGGAAGGCCAGCGCTGCGGCGAGGTCCACCGCGCGCCCCACCGGACCGGTGCCAAAGCGCTCGGCGTCATCGCGGACGCTGGTCATCACCACCCGATCAAGCGGCGCAGCAAAGGATACGCCATCAAGAAATTCGCCGCCAATATTGGTGTGCTCGCACCATTCGATCGCGCGCGGCGCACCGCCGGCGTGGCGCACAGTGGTGACCAGCACGCAGGTGGTGGCCACCAGCCGGACACTGCGCCGCACGGTCAACGCGCCCTGGGGCAGCAACCC
>JBBQTJ010000077.1:0-12186 GCA_038213315.1 Planctomycetota bacterium | reverse complement strand
CCCCTTCGGCCTGTACGACATGCTCGGCAACGCCTGGGAATGGGTCGACGAACCCGCCACCGGCCAGAACGGCGTCCTGCGCGGCGGCAGTTGGAGCGACAATCTGGTCAGTGCCCGCAGCGCCAACCGCCAGCACCTTGACCCCGACGTGCCCTATGCGCTAGCGGGGGTCAGATTGGTGCTGCGACAGTAGGAATTGCGGCCAGTCAGCGCTGGGCAGAGCACAACCGTAGCCATCCCCGCCCTGCTGTCCCCTGGGACCGCGGCCCTCCAGGGCCGGCCTTGCTGTCGAACGACCTTAGCGTTGATCCCCCACCGCCCTCAGCACCCAGCATTCGAGCATTCGAGCATTCCCCCTCACCCCGCCCGCAACACCACCGTAAACGTCGTCCCCTGTCCCACGACACTGGCGACGAGAATGCGCCCGCCAAGCTGATGCACCAGCGTTTGGCAGACGCTTAAGCCTAGGCCGGTGCCTTTCAGGTGGGGCTGGCCGCGGCCTTCGGGGGCCCATTCGCCTTTGGTGCTGTAGAACGGATTGAAGATGAGCGGCAGGTCCTCGGTGGCGATGCCGACGCCTTGATCGATGACCTGCACGTGGACTTCATTGGGGGTGTCGGTGTCCACGCGCACGCGGACTTGGCGGTTGGGGCGGTCAGCCACCGCATCGGCGGCATTCAGCAGCAGATTCAGCAGCACTTGGCCCAATGAGCCAGCTGAACCCAACACGGTCACGGCGTCGGCGGGCAGATCCAGAATCAGTTCAACGCCGCGGTTGCGCAGGGCGACGGTGGCCAAGTCGACGGTGGTGCGGATGGTGCGGGTCACATCAGCCTGACCCATATCCGACGGACGGCGCCGGTCTTGGCCAGCGAAGGTGAGCAGGGCGCTGACCACCTGGCCTTCGCGATCCACCGCCTCATGCACCAGATCCAGGCGTCGGCGCTGGCCCGGGGATATGGCGGGATCCGCCAGCATCAGATCGACATGGCCCAGGATCACGGCATTGAGGTTGTTGAACTCATGGGCGACGCCGCCGGCCAAGGTGCCGATGGTGGCCATGCGCTCGGCCAGCACGGCGGTGCGCTGGGCCTCGTCAAGGCGCTGGGCATCCTGCCGACGCGAGGTGATGTCGCGGGACGCGGTGTGGAGGGCGATGGGTTGGCCAGCTTGATCAAGCACCAGGCGCGAGGTGGTTTCTAGCCAGACCCAGCTGCCATCGGCCCGGCGCATGCGGTATTGGATGAACGTGGCCACCGTGCCAGTGAGCAGTTGCTGATGCGGGCCAGAGCGGATGCGCACGGCGTCATCGGGATGGAACAGCGCATAGGGATCCTGTCCGATCAGCTCGGCCGGAGTCCAACCCAAGAGGCGTTCACAAGAAGGAGACACCCATTCATAGCTGCCATCAAGGCGGTGCAGGCACATCAGGTCGTTGGCGTGGTCACTTACCAGGCGGTAGCGGGACTCGCTGGCGCGTAATCCGGCCAGCGCGTTGGCTTGGCTGGCGGCCATCGCCCCCACCACCAGGCCCGACACGGCATACGAGAAGACGATGGTCTGTTGCAGGCCCAGTCGCGTCAGCGAGCCGAAATGGAGCTGAAACAGCTCCTCGTTCCGGGATAAGGCATAGCCGGCGGCCACCGTGACCAGGGCGCCGACCACGGCGGCGCCGGCCGGTCCAGCGCGCAGCGCAGCCCAGACCAGGGCCGGCAGACCCATCGCCATCACCGCCAGGGTACGGCCGGCCGGATCGGTTACCAGGACCACGGCCAGCATGCAGGTGCCCAGCAGCAGCAACAAGGCGGCCAACTCGGGCCGTGGGGGCCGCAGGGCTGGGCGAAATGGTGGCAGCAGGCAAACCAGCGGCGCCACCGCGATGATGCCCACCAGATCGCCCGAGAACCACAGCCAGATCCGCACCGGTAGGGTCGCCCAGTCCAGGGCGGCGAGCGCGGTGGAGATCACGGGTCCGATCGCTGCCGAGACGCTGGCGAAGCACACGGCGGCGATCAGCAGCAGGCCCACATCCTGGACCCGCTCAAGGGTGCAGCGGGCCCCGAGTCGCCGCAGGACCCACCAGCCGACGAGCGCGCTGGCCGCGCCGCCCACCCCGACCAGGGCTGCGGCCACGGGCGGGCCATGGAAGACGAATAAATTACCGAGGAATTGCCCCAGCCAGACCCCGGGCAGCAGGCCCGGTCCGAAACGCCACACCGCGGCCAGGGCCAGGCCGGCCGCCGGCCACAGGGGCGAGGCATTGTCCCCTGGTGCCGCCATGGCCAAACCCACCCACGCCAAGCCGAAATATACCAGGCCCAGGACCAGATTTCCGCCACACCAGATCGCCAAGGCACGCATAAGCCAAGTATGACATCTGCAGAGCGTCTCCGCCACGTCCATTGCAGCCGCATGCAGCGCAGCCGCCATCCGTGTGGTATGCTGGACATAAGGCCCATCCATGGACACCCACGCCAGTGCCGCCCGCAGCGACTCCCCGGTGGCGCAGTTGACCCTGCGCAAGGCCCTGGACGTACAGCAGGCCATGGCCGCGCAATTGTTGCAAGCCCTGCCGGCCCCCGTGGCCAGGACCGACACCGTGTCGATCAGCAACGAGGCTAAGGCGTTGTTGGCCGGCGAGTCCTGCTGCGGAGGCTGAGCCGCCGTCTGGCGCAGCCGCCCACGTCCTCCCTTCGCCGCGTCCGGTGTGTTCACGCGACGGGCAAGCACGCTCGTCATGAGCAACGCTAACCCTTGCCAGCGGAGCGGGGCGCAGTAACCCCAACAGCCATGTTGGCCGATCTGCGACTTAATTGCTGGCTGGTGCCGGTGGTCCTGGCCATGGTGGCCACGCTGGTGGTGGTGCTGGCGGTGGGCGCGGTGCAGGCCCAGGGTCTTGCCGCTCAGCGCCAGGCCCAGAGCGACACCCTGGCCGGTGTGGCGCGCCTGCCGCAGCGCCCGCAGCTTGCTGCGTGGTTGGTGGCGGATCCCCGCTGGGTCAGCCTGGCCGAGGTGCGACCCCTTGGCGATGGCCTGGCCCTGAGCGCCAGCGCCGGCGCGCCCCTGCCCTTCGCCCTGAACGACCCCCCGCCCGCCGTGATCGCGGCGGTGTCGGCCCCGCAGACCTGGATCCTGCCCGATGGCCGCCTGGGCGTGGCCGTTCCCGTGCGGGGCGACCGCCTGGCAACCGAGGCGGTGCTGGTGGGCATCTGTCCGGCAGCGGCCAACGTGGGCCTAGCCGATGCGCTGACCACTGGCTTGCTGCTGACCTTGGCCACCGGCTTGGCCCTGGCCTGGTACCTGGTGCGGCGGATCTATCGCCCGGTGCGCCTGCTGCAGTGCGAAGTCGATGCCGTCCTGGCCGGCCGGCCCATGCCCGGCGTGGGCAGCGAAACCGCCGAGACCGCGACCTTGCGCAGTTCCGTGATCCAGCTGGTGACCCGCTACCGGGATGCCGTGGCGGAGCACGATCAGCACCCGCGGACCTGAGTGATGACCGCCGCCATGCCACGTCGGGCCATGACCCTGGCCGAAATGATGGTGGTATTGGCGATCCTGATGGTGGTGGGCCTGATGGTATTCTGGTCGGTGCAGGCCGTGCTGGGCCTGGCCCGCGCCGCCGCCTGTCAGAACAACCTGCGGCAGATCGGCCTGAGCGTCAGCCTTTATGCCAACGACTGGGAGGGCCGTATCCCCGCCGAACGCAACCGCGGCATCCTTGATGCGGCGCGCAGTCCGGCGTGGTTCAACCGCCTGCCGCAGTACGTGGATCGTGCGGATGTGCGCGGCCGCAACTCGGTCTTCCAGTGCCCCTTGTACGTCTGGACGAATCCAGAGATCTTCGACCACGCCAGCCCGAAGAGTCTGAAGATGAACGCACGCTTTGATGCGTTGGCCCCGCATCACTACGTCCAAGGCAGCAGCCCGGTCGAAGTCGACCTGGTCTTGTTCATCGATGGCGTGGCGGGCGAAACCGGCATGGGCCAATGGGGCTACTGCGTGCCCAGCGGCGTCGACGAGCTACGCCACCGCGGCCGACCGAATCTGCTGTACGCCGACCTGCACACCGCTGGTGGACCGAAGCGCCCCAAGGACCGCACCTGGGCCGACCTGGTGCGCTGGACCTCGCCAAGCTGGTAGGCAACGGCGGCATCATCACCATGCCGTCGGGTCCGACCATGAGCCACCGCAGGCGCGTTAGGTCTTCCAGGGTCCCGTGATCGCCAGGGTCAGGCCGGGCTCATAGATGTTAAGGTACATGGTCTTCCCGTCTGGGGCGAAACAGGCGCCGGCCAGTTCGCTGCGGTTCAGGCGGTTCAGGCCAAGACGGTAGGGGACGCCGGCCGGGGTCAGACCGATCAGATACTGGCCGAGATTGGCGTCGCTGCCGGAGGCATCCTCGCAGACCACCAGATCACCCCAAGGCGCGTAGACGATGTTATCGCCGTTCTTAAGCAGGCTGGCGTCGTCTGGTTCGGCAAAAAGGGTCAGGACGTCATTCTCCAATTGCCAGATCTGGCCTTTTCGCTTGGCTCCACCGTCGGTGGCGGTGAACCACATGCGGTCGCCGTGGATCCAGATGCCCTCTCCACGGGTGAAGCGGTGGGCACCGCGTTCGCGTGCCTGTTTGCCGGGGTTATCGAGGCGGTCGTCGATGGCTACCCAGTCCACGGGCATCGGCTTTCCCACCACCACGTCGCGCCGTTCCCAGTTGGCGGTGTCCCCCTTGAAGTCGCGGATGCGCAAAGCTTCAAGACGGCCACCACGGCGCAGGTCGCGTGGCTGGTCGGGGGTGAAGCGAGAGAACACGCCCTGACCATCATCTTCGGTCTGATAGACCACGCCGCTGCGTTCGTGCACACACACGGCCTCCCGGCGGAAGCGGCCCATCGCGAGCAGCGGCACCGGTTCGGCCCGGCTGACGGCAACAGTTGCGGGCACTTCGAAGGCGAAGCCATGATCCTTGGTCAGCAGGGCGTTGGCGCGCTCGGTGGTCTCTTCGCAGGTGATCCAACTGCCCCACGGCGTGACGCCACCGGCGCAGTTGCGCAAGGTGCCGGCCAGGCTCAGGTATTCGCGCTCGACCGCACCATTGGCCGGATCGATCACCACAGAGGTGGTGCCGCCGGGCTGCATGCCGTCATAGCTTGGTCCGGCCAGGACCTTGTTGCGGAACGGACCGGTGGCGTCCTTGGCCGAACTGTACTCGTGGTTGCGCACCAGCACGGTCCGGCCGTCGACCGCGAAGGCGGCCATGCCGTCCATCAGCCCCGGGACGGTGTAGCCGTCGGCCATCACCGTCCCGGCGCGCGAGATGACGCGATAGGTGAAGCCGGCCGGCAGGTCGAACACGCCCAGCGGATCGGGCACCAGCGGGCCGAAGCCGGTGGTGTTCAGCGCTGGTCCGGCCTCGGCGCTCCAGCCGTGACGAAGAAAAGCGTCGAGTCCGCTGATGGCAGCAACAGAGACGAGCCCACGTTGCAGGAGTTGGCGGCGGTTGTGCATGGACTGACGATACTGCAATAATCGGCCAAACCACTGCCGATCAGCGCATCCCTCGCGCCCGGTCCACGCGCTCACTGCTGCGGAATCAGCGGCACATCCACCGAACGGGTGCTGCGGTCCAGGTCTTCGACGGTCACCACCAGGCGGTCGCCGATCTCCAGGCCCAGGCCGGCGCGCAGGAAGCCGGCGCGGGTGGTCACCGGGCGGCCGCCGACATTGACCACGCGCTGGCGCGGTTTGAGTCCGGCGCGCTCGGCGGGGCTGTCGGGATCGACATGATCGATGACCAGGCTGCCGTTCTGCTCGCGCACGAACAAGCCATGGTAGGGGCGCCCGGGGATGGGCGTGCGGGCGGCGGTGACGTCTACGTTCAAGGCGTGACCGCCGCGCTGCACCTGCGCTGGGATGGTGGCGCCAGCGCGCCAGGGCAGGCTGGCGAACAGACCGGTGGCCGTGGTCGTCGAGGTGGCGGGGCGTCCGGCCACGCTCAGCAGCAGATCGCCGGCCTCAAGACCGCCGCCGCCCGTGGTGATGGCCACGCCGTCGAAGCCGTCCGCCAGACGCAGGGCGGGGGGCGCCGCGGTGTGGTGGACGTAGCCGCCGCTGGCGCTGGCCAGCACCGGCAGGAAAGCGGCGAGCTGCGGAGCGGCGATGGCCAGGCCGATGCCGCTGTTGATGCGATAGCCGGTGCGGCTGCGGATCTGGCCATTGATACCCAGCAGCCGGCCATCCATTGCAAACAGCGGCCCGCCGGAATTGCCGGGATTCACCGAGGCATCCGACTGCACCACATCGGTGTAGTCGCCCCTGACCCCGCGGCTGGTAGCAAGCACGCCGGCAGTCACCGTGGGGGCATCGTCCAGGTCGCCCAGGCCGAAGGGATTGCCGATCGCCAGCACCGCCGAGCCCGGGACCATGGCCCCGTCGTCCGCCAAAGTGGCGAAGGGCAGGTCCGCCGAGCCCGGCAGGCGCAGCAGCGCAATGTCGCCTACCGGATCGGAGCCCAGCAGCACGGCGTGCACTTCATCGGCCCCGACGCGCCGCGCGGGGATCACCTCCAGGCCGTCAATGACGTGGTGATTGGTCAGCACCAGCCCATCCGCCGAGACCACCACACCGCTGCCGCCGCCGACGAAGACAAAGGTGGGCAGCAGCCGCTGGGCCAGGGCCGGCAGGTCGGCGGTGTGTCCAGCCGGACCCAGCAGCAGCACCAGGAGCAAGCCCAGCGCATGCCGCACTCCGCACACCGCACTCCGCACTCCGGCACGCTTCATGGCTCCTCCGGCTTGGGTGCGGGCAAGGTGCGGATCTCGACCGGCACGGTCAGCTCTTTATCACCCCGCCGCAAGGTCACCGAAACATTGTCGCCAGGCAGCTGACGCACCAGGATGCGGGTGAGGGCTTCGCGGCTGAAGATCGGGCGGCCCTCGATGGCGGTAAGCAGGTCGCCAACGCGCAGGTCGGCGGCGGCGGCCCCCGTGCCGGGAATGACCCAGCCCACGCGCAGGCCACCGGGCGCAGTGTCCAGGCGCAGGCCCAGGCCCAGGCGGGCGGGTACGGTGGTGCGGGTGCCGGCGCGCAGACCTGGCAGGGCGGCAGCGATGGCCGGCGCGTCGGCCGCCAGGGCCACGCCAGAGTTGATGAACCACGGCCAGTCCCAGCGTGGACCGATCATCACCACCAGGCCGGCGACCTTGCCATCCGCATCAAGCACCGCCCCGCCCAGGCTGGAGAGGTTGGCGTTGGCATCGAGCTGCAGGAAGGTGCGGTCGTCCTGGTGCAGGCGTCGGCCGCTGACGCTGACGATACCGGTGGTGGCGGTCAGGCCGTCGGCGAAGGGCGCGATGACCCGCACCGGGGTGCCTACTGCCGGCACCAGGCTGCTGAAGCTGGCGGAGGATCCCGGCAGGGGGCGGTCGGTTTTCAGCAGGGCCAGGTCCAGGGGTTCGTGCACGGCGACCACATGCACGATGCGTTGACTGCCGTCGGCGAGCAGGGCGCGGCCCTCGTCGGCGTCGCCGTGCAGGTTGGTGGCGGCGGTCAGCAGCAGGCCGGCCGCGGCATCGACCACCAGGGCGCAGGCGGGCTGGTCGGTGAAGAAGACTTGCTGCTGATGGTAATAGGCGTCCCACCAGTCTTGCAGGCGCTGCCGGTCCCAGGCGGGCGCGTCATCCGCCAGCCTGGGCGGACGGGGGATACCTTCGGGATTGCCCAGGCCGCTGGTGCGGGCGAAGGCCACCAGCACCTGCGGCACCAGGGCGAGGCTTGGGCTGGCGGGCGGCAGCGCGACCCCGCCGGGCAGGCCAAGGTCGGCCAGGATCACGCCGATGGGAATGGCGGTGCCCAGGCGGCGGTGGCGATGCTCGCCCAGGCTGGTCAGGCCGATCAGCCGGCCTTGGTCGTCGAGCAGGGCGCCGCCCTGGTCGCCGTCATTGACCGCGGCGTCCACCTCGATCACCGGACCGCGATAGGCGGACAGCACGCGCCCGCCGCGTCCGCGTACCGGCGGCATGTCGGGGTCCAGGTCATAGCGGCCGCTGACCGTGCCGCGGCTGATCGCACACTGACCATCCAGGTTGACCGCGCCCACGGTGTTGCCGGCGGTCCAGATCGGACTGCCCACCGCCACGGGCGAGGCCCCGCCCATGGTCAGGGGCACGGTGGTGGCGGGCAGATCAAGAACCCGCAGCAGCACAGCGGTACTGCGGCTGCCGCGGCGCACCACCAGGGCTTGGCGATGGCGGCCCGGCGGCACCACCACCGTGACCATGGTCGCCGACGCGGCCACGGCCTCGTCCAGGCTCAAGGCCAAGCCATCGCTGCCGATCAGCACCGCACTGCCGCCATAGTGATCGAGCTCAGCCTGCAGCGGCAGGACGGCGAGAATGCCTGACGGCGGCTCAAGCCCGGCCAGGGTGGCGACCAACAGCAGCGGCAAGAGGGGGAGGAGAGGGTTCATGCGGCGAGGGGGCGGCCCAGGTGGTAAGGATGACCGACAGCACGCCCCCGCGCCAGTGTGCAATCGCTGCCCACTCCACCGGGGGCTGGCCACTGCGTATCAACATTGCCCCAGGTGCCGGCGTAGTACCGTGTTCCCCGCATGTCATCGCGCTGGCCACCCCTTTTTGACCGTCGTCGTTCCGCCCTGCTGCTGGCGGCGCTGACGCTGGGTGGCTGTGCCGGGGCGCGGCAGTGGGACGAGGTGCCCAGGACGCCGGCGGGTCCGGCGCCAACGGCACCCATCGCAATGCAGCCCGCCGCCGCGCATCGGCCGCCCGAGGTCAGCGCCGCCACCGCCGCGCCCCTGGCGGTAGGCCGCGCCGACTGCGTACGGCTGGCCTTGCAGAGCAATCGGGAGTTTAGGCAGAGGCATCTGGCGATGGAGCAGGCCCGCCTGCAAAGCACCGTGGCCCGCAGCCAGGTGTATGCGCCGCGGCTTGAGGCCAGCTACACGGTGGGCAAGGACCAAGCCGATGCCGGCACCGGCCGCGCCGGGGTGACGGTGCCGCTCTTCGGCTTCGAGGTGCAGCCCTATCTGGCGGCGGGCTACACGCAGGCGGGCGATCCGCTCACGGGCCGGGATCAATACACCACCAGCGCCGGCGTGGCGGTGTCGCGCATGCTGTTCAACCTGGCCGAGCACCTGCGCCAGCGCCGGCCCATCGAGCAGGCGGACAAAAGCCTGTACGTCGCCGCCAACCAGGTGGTGCTGGCCGGTCGCCGGCTTGAGCTGGAGACCACCCGCGCCTTCTTCACCGTGCAAAGCGCCGAGCTGCGCCTGGGCGTGCGCACGCGCCGGGTGAGCGACGCCGAGGAATTCCTGGCGGCGGTGCGCGAGAACGTGCGTCTCGGCTTCAAGCCACCGGTCGAAGAGGCCAACGCCGAGATCAGCCTCAACCAGTCCCGCAGCGAGCAGCTGGATGACGCCACCGCCGCGCAGACCGCGCGCGAGACCCTGCTGGACCTGATCGCCCAGCCCCTCGACCGGCCGCTGCAGCTCATCCTCAATGACATCGTCGCCAGCGAGGTGCCCACGCCTGACCTTGACGCGGACCTGGCGCGCACCCGCACCAATCATGAGGACTTGGGCAATCAGCTGGCCGAGATCGACCTGGCCATCGACCAGCTGCGCATCGACCGGGACCAGCTCAACCCGCAGGTCAAGGCCACGCTGCTGGCCGAGCAGACCAACCGCGCCGAGCAGGTCGCCACGCCGACCAACGGCTCCGAGACGCGGATCGCCATGGCCTTCACTTACACCACGCCGCTGGACGGCTGGGCCAGCGAACGGGCGGTGGTGGCCCAGCAGCAGCGCACCATCGAGGCCCAGACCTTGCAGTTGCGCAGCGCCGAAGTGCGGCTTGAGGCCGACCTGCGCCGCGCCCATCGCCGCACCGAGGCCCTGCGCCGGGGCGTCGGCCTGGCGGATGCGCGGCTGAATGCTGAACGGCGCAAGCTGGAGGCGACCCTGGTGCGCTATCAGGCGGGCGGCGTCGATAATCTTGAAGTGACGCGTGCCAAGCAGGCCACCGACAGTGCCGAGATCGCCGCGGTGCAGGCGCGCATCGATCTGTATCTCGCGGGGGCGGAGTACCGCTCGATCCTGCCCGCCCCCGTCACCAGCGCGCCATGATGCAGCGGGCGGCGCTGGTGCTGCTGGCCGCCCTCGCCGCCGGCGCCGTTGAGCCGATCCTGGTCATCGCCGAGCCCGTGGACGGTGCCATCACCATCAGCATCGAGGGCCGGCTTGAACATGCCGCCGCCACCACTCATCGCCTGCCTAAGCCCTGGGTGCCGCTGAGCTGGCTGCGGAGCGAAGGTGCCCGCGTGGTCCCCGGCGACGTGCTCGCCGGGCTCGACACCGTCCCTATCCAGCGCAACCAGAGCGAGGCCAAGCCGCAAGCAGAGCAGGACGAGCGCCAGCGGGTGCAAGGCGTGCTGCGCAGTGATGACGAGCTGGCCCGCTTGCAGGCGCGCCTGGCCGATCTGCAGGCCCAGGTGGTGGTCAATCGCGCCGGCATCGCCGCCACCCGCTTGCGGGATGAGGATGAGCTGCGCATCGCCGAGCTGGAAGGCGAGACGGCCACCGCCACCCGCGACCAGGCGGTGCGCCGGGTCGCCTTGCTGACGCCGTTGGTGGCCGCCGGCCAAGCCCCCGCCAGCGAGCTGCGCGCCGCCGAGGACCGCGCGCGCCAGGCCGAGGCCGCCCTGCGCGCGCCAGCGCTGCGCCTCGATTTTCTGCGCACCACCACCCGTTCAGTCTCCCGCCGCCGCATCGAGCTGACCACCGAGGCGCTGTTGGAAGAGCTGGGCGAGGGCGACGGGCCGGCTCGGGGCGTGCCGCTTGAGGTGCAGCTGGCCCGCCTCCGCCAGAGCTTGGCTGAGGATCTGGCGCGCGGACCCCGCCGGCAGCGCGCCTTCGAGCGCACCCGCAACGAGCAGATCCTGGCCGATCCGGTGCTGCGGGCCACCGCCACCGGCGCGTTGGCGTGGACCGACACGCACCTGCGGCCCGGCATCAAAAAGCCGATGAGTTCGCTGCTGCTGGTGCTGGCCGATGGCGACCTGATGGTCAGCCTCGACCTCCCCGAAGACCTGCGCGCGCTGCTGGCCGGCCCAGGTGCCAGCGCCACCGTGTCGATCCCCGCGCTGGGAATCGACATCCCTGGGCAGGTGGCCCAGCTGGGCAGCGTGCCGGTGGTCGCCAGTGGTGGCGCGTTGCGCACCTTCGCCTGCCGGGTGCGGCTGGAGCGGGCCCTAAGCGGTCTGCTGCCGGGCATGCGCGCCCGTTGCACCCTGCGCGTGCCGGTTCCCGGCGGGGTGGCGAGCCTGCCGCGCTTTTGCCTGGTGGATCCGGTGCGCCCACGGGTGCTGCTGCCCGGTGGTGCCAGCCGCGCCCTTGATGGCGTGGTGGTGGGCGAACGCTTCGTGATCTGGCAGGGCCTGTCCGCAGGTGATGCGGTGGTGGTGCCACCGGCCCATGCGCGGACCGGCGGACTGCGCTTGGGCGGTACTCTGGATGCGGACGAACGCCTGCCCCTGCGTCTCGCCAGCGGCGGCTGGGAAGTGGTCGAGGTGGTGCCCGACGGCACCATGGTGCAGCGTGGCGATCTGGTCGCCCGCCTGGTCAAGGGGCAGGACGGGCGCGATGCAGAGGCTGAACGCTTCCACCTTGAGGCGGGGGACGCCAAGGCCGTCGCCGAGCACGCCGTCGCCCGGCTGATCGCTGATCAGGAACGCGCCATCGCCCTGGTCGCGTGGCGCAAGGCGGCAGTGGCTTCCGAACAGGCGCGGCTGGAACTGTTCATCAGCGGCGTCGGCCCGGATGACGAAACGGTCGCCGCCGCAGCCAGCACCCTGGTCGGGGCCGAGAATGCCCAGCGCCGCGCCAAGGAGCGTCTGGCCGTGGCCCAGGCTGGGCAGGCCGCGGGCGCCACCGGCATGATGGAAATGGAGGACCTGTCCCGGGCCGTGCGCAGCGCTGACCGCGAGTTGCTCAAGGCGCAGCTCCGCTTGGCCGCGGCACGTCGGGCCCTGGATTGGCTTGATGTGGCCCTGCGCCGCGAGGCGGTTGCCGGGGCCCGTCGGGCCGAGCTTGATGCGCGCCAGGATTATGCCCTGGCCTGCGAGCGGCGCTCGACCGTGCTGGCCGGCAGCCGGGCCCGCCTGACCAACGATCTG
>JBBQTJ010000076.1:0-12296 GCA_038213315.1 Planctomycetota bacterium | reverse complement strand
CCCCATCTGGCCCCATTCGGACATCGGACGTTCGTCGACCTCGCGTCCCGACAGTTCGATGTCCCCATAGGCCTGGCCGATGGTATTTCCGGGCACATAGTCCCAGAGGCCGTAGAGTCCGAGGGCATTGCGCAGGCCGATGAGCTGGTTCTCCCGCCAGGTGTGGGTGGCCGGCACCGTGCCGAAGGCTCCGGTGTCGCCCCAGCGGCCATTAAGATCGCTGCCCAGGGTGGGCATGGTCTTCCGGTTGGTAAACAGGCCATAGCGCCCAAGGTGCCGGTCGGATTCCCTGGTGGGGATGCTGTCTGCCGTGTTTGGGCTCATGTTTTGCCAGAGTTGACGCCGCTCGCCGTAATTGCCGTACCACCAGGTGCGCGGATCGTTGGCTGGCCAGCAGTAGCTGGAATCCCAGCCCCGCTCCCGCTCCGCCGCGGGGCTGGAGCCCGGCTCCAGCCGCCGTGCCCACAGCGCGGTGTTGCCGGCGCTGATGGCAAAGGGAGTGAAGGGCCCTCCCTTCACAGCAAAAGGTTCCTTCCCCGCGCCCCAGTCCTCGGCCTGATTCCAGTTCTCGCCGCCGACGCCGGAGCAATTGAGCGGATGATTGACGGACCAGGCGCGCAGGGCTTGGCCATGGAAGCCGATGCCATTGAGCTCATCCGCGCTGTCGCTGCGGGTGGGATCGTCCACGTCGGTCCAGAAGTCGCCCTGCTCGATCGCCTGGAACATGCCGGCGCGGATCAGGCGGTTCTCCAGCGAGAGGCGATTGGCCGTGGTGATACCCTGCGAGGCCACCCGCAGGCCGGCCACCGCGGTGAGCATGATCACCATGCCCAGGCCTAGGGCGATCAGCAGTTCGATGAGCGTAAATGCCTTCGTCATGGGTCACCTCAGGGTCAGGGGCAGACGGGGATCGTAGACCACGAAGCGGGCGATGGTGGTGGCGCGCATGCGCACCGATTCGACGAGCGGCCCACGATCAAGCACGCCGTTCTGGTTGCGGTCGGCGCCGTAGAGACCTGAGAACAGGGGAAAACCGGCGGGGGTGCCGGCTTTGTCATTGACGTAATCAAACATATTGTTGGCTGCCCAGGCCTGCGCCTGTTGGCCGGCTCCACCGGTCGGGCTGATCGTCAGGGTGGTGGTGTCCAAGCCGGTCGGCTGCAACGAGAGATCCTGGATGTGGAGGAGGTTGCGCTCTGGGTTGAAGTAGGAGGCGTAAATGTTGCTATCGAAGCTGAACCCTTTCATGCGGTTGGCGATCGTCCCATTGGCCAGGTTGCGGATCGGGAACTTACTGGCATCCACCGGTGCGGACGGGGCGGTTTCGCAATCCTCGTAGGCTTGCCAGTCGGCCATCCAGAACACCACTTTGCGGCAACGCTCGTCGGGGGAGAATGACCTGGTCAAGGTGAAGTGGCCGATGTTGCCGAAGACGTTGTTGGGGGTGGCCGTCGGCCTCCCGCCCCCGTCACGGAAGCCCTGATCCGAGGTGCTAAGATCGTCGCTTACGGTGGCCACGCCTTGACCACTGATGGCCATGGGCGCGAGCATACGGTACTGCTGAGCCTGAATGGTCGGGGGGCCGCTCGTGCTGATTTGGATGGACCCTGACAGCAGATCCAGACCAGGGGTCCCCGTGACGGGAAAGAGGTCCCATTCCAGGAGCGGCACATCCATCATGATCGCCCGGTTGATCGGCCGCAGAGCGCCCCAGTTGTAGGGGAAGCTGGCGGCGTGCCGCATGGCCATGTCCAGGCAGCGCTGGTGCCAGTTCCTGATGCGGTCAAGGGAGATGCCGATCTCCAGGTTATACGGATCGGAGGCCGAGATCACCGTGTTGCCGTTATCTTCCTGGATGACCTGGCGCGCCAGGACCACGGTCGGAGTGAGCTGGGCCGCGGTATACCACTTGGTCAGGCAGGCCGCGGCGTGGGCCAAGTAGCGCAGGGTGCGCACGTGATCGGCATTGGCGAAATGGGCATCCACATCACTGTCCTGGGCGTTGCCATCAAGGAAGGCGGTCGGCAGGCTGTGCTTGCGGGCATACCAGAACGCCAGGCGGACATAGCGCTCGCAGCGGGCCTGGTCCGGCCGAACCGTCACATCGCCGGGACGTGATGCAGAAGCGTTGTCCGAGATGTGGTATTTGACATAACCTTGTTCGTAGAGGGTCCTCGCATCCGGATCCGGCGAATTCACCGGGAAATCGCTCTGGTTCGGCGACCGCCACTCCCACGGCACCGGCGGCGAGGGATAGCCGTGGTAATAGGGCCAGGACTTGAAGGGATTGACCGGAATCTTGTTCTGCTGGGCATGGCCGACAATGCCCACCAGGATGCGCCGCGACTCCGAGATGCCGTACATGCTGCGGCGGAGTGTCGCCCCTTGCTCCTCCTGCTGGGTTTGGCCGCTCCAGTGGTAAATGATGGAGCCGAAGCCCTGATCATTGCTGGACATGGGGTTGGGATAATAGAGCCGCCCGCCAGCCGCGAGCAGGTCCGCGATCTCGTCGCCGTCACTGTCCAGGCGCTTGGCGATGACCGAGGGCAGGGGCACGAGGCCGCCACGTGGGGTGGCCAACTTGGCCTCAAGGTCATGGGCCATGACCCGGGAAGCGTTGGCGGTGTCCCAGGGACCATCGACCTCCATGCTCAGCCCAGTATCCCAGCCCTCCCGAGCGTGGTTGGCAGGAGTCTGGCAATTGAACATTTCTAGCATGTCCAGGGCCTTGGCCGACGAATAGGCAGCAAAGCGGGCCTTCTGCTGGGCCTTCAATCCCACCGGGATCAGGGCCATGATGGTCACCACTCCTAAAGCCATTATTGCCATGGAGATGGCAACCTCGAAGAGCGTGAAGGCCTGCCGATGCCATGGTCTCTGGGCGCCGCCTAGGCCAGCCTTCCCTAAGCGGCATCTCCCGGGGCAGGGCAAGATGCCGATGGCCGTTATCAGCGGTTTAAATCGAAATATAACTAAAAAACATGGTTTAAGCATACAGAAAAGACGTCTGCCCGGTCCCGATCCGGACAGTACGGATGAACCTTGTAGCCGGCGTGGTACCATCGTGTGCCGCCGTGCTCAAGCCGTTTAGACCCGGCGATGGGATCACATGGAGGACCGGAGCACGGCGGCGCGAGCATGGCGCTATTTGAGGCGCCCTTTATCGCGGCGGTGCCGGGTCAACGGCCCGGTGTCGGCGCTCGTCGCAGCAGTGGTGAGTCAGGCCGCCGGAGCGGCGCAGCTCGCTCCGCGTTGGAGTTCACCGGGAACAACCTCCGGTGGCAGCGGCAACGTCGGGGCGGCGATGCGCCTCTGCAACTGGGTGACCGCGCGGTAGCCGACCTGGTGCACTGGAACGATCATGGTGCTCAGCTCAAGGCCAAGGATGCGAATCGGTTCCGGACCGAAGCAGATCAGCGAGAGGTCGCCAGGGATGCTGAGCCCAAGGGTATTGGCTGCGATCATCAGACCTTCGGCATCGCCGAGGGAGAAGCAGATCACCGCAGTGGGGCGATCCGGCCGACGCAGCAGCCGTTCCGCCGCCGAAGCCGTCGCTGCTGAGGACTGGTCCTCGCCCATTTGGACCAGCCCAGGCAGAGGAGTGAGCCCTGCACGCTCCAGGATCGACAGGCAGCCGTCACGGCGATCGCGCATGCTGTAATGCGCATCAAGCAACTGTGCCTCGGTGGCCCCAGACCAGTAGAAGTTGGAATAGGCGATCCGGCGATGTCCCATCGCGAGTAGGAATTCGGTGGCGGCACGCCCAGACCCGAAGTCGTCCGGATGGACGCAATCGGCCTCACGGCGCAGGTTCATCCAGATCGCCGGCACGCTGTAGCGCTGGATCAACTGATTGAGGACGATGGGCGAGCCTTCGTCGTAGGAGATCAGCAAGCCATCGCAGGAGCGCTCGCGCAGCAGGCGCGGAACCGTTTCGGCACGCAGGGCCTCCTCGTCCGGGAGTTGAGCGAAAAGGAGCTGCAAACCCCGTTCGCCGAGACCCATGCTGATCCCATTGAGCATCGGACGGGGAAGATGCCCGAGTGACCAGCGATGACCCATGACTAGACCGATGGTCCCGAAGCGGCCGCGATTGATCGCCAGGGCCGCGGCATTGCGGCGGTAGCCGAGGCGCTCGGCGATGCTGCGGATCTCTTCGCTGCGCGCAGTGCTGATGCCGTATTTCTTGTCCTGTCCGCTTAGCACCAGGGATACGGTGGTGACATGGACCCCGGCCAGCTTGGCGATTTCCTTCATCGTGGTCATGATCGCAGGGTAGCCGCGCCTGGAAATCATCCAGACGGGAAAGTCCGGATGCGTTCAGATCCATGGTTGCGGTCGGATTCAGCGCTGAATATGGACTGCATCTGAAAGGCAAGCGCATGTCCTTGATGGGCTTATGGCATCTCCTTCGGCCCGGCACTGCAGGTGTCCGGTTTGCTTTGGTGGCAGCGTCTTTTGTTTAGCTAATTCGGTTTAGACCAGGAGTTTTAGCATGACGAAGCGCCATGGGTTCACCCTCTTCGAGATCATTATTTCCCTGATGCTGCTGGTGATGGGGGTGTTGACCACCTTGTCGCTCATGCCGTCAGGCATCAAAAGCCAGCAACAGGCGCGCTTCGCCGCCTATGCCTCGGCCAAGGTCATGGACATGATGGAGATGTTCAACTGCCAGGTGCCGCGCGACCAGCAGGTTGATGGCGAGGTGACAAACCCCTGGGAGACCACGGTCGGCAGCCGGGTGCTGACGCATGACCTGGAAGCCCGCTTGGCGACCTCCCGCGCGGGCCTGATCCCCCTGCCGGACACTATTGCCAAGCGCTTCGACAGTGCCGGCGATGAGATCGCCCAGCTCCTCGGGGCCGGGGGCAGGATCTATTATGCGCTACCCGGGACGACCATGGACTACAACTCAGCCGACGAGGTGAAACTCCCGAGGCCCCCGGGCTCGCCCCCGGACGCCGAGGATGAGTTTGCGCGCCGGTCGAATACCTCGATCAGCGAGGCGCGCCGCATGCTGGTTGGCTTCGTGGGCTACCCGCAGCAGAACAGCATCCCGGTGTTTCCCTGGAAAGCATGGCCCTACTATCACGGGTATCCCGCCCCGCCCCTGGCCAGCTCCAATTACGAGACTAGGAGCGCAGCGGATCCCAACGCGGACGACGACCTGAACGCGGAACTCTGGCTCTCCAAGAAGTACACGACTTACCGCAAGTACGAGACGGGCGGATACAATCAGGGACCCGGCGGTACGGCCAGCAGCCTCAATCCCCCCACCAAGCGGGACTGCCTGGATTATGCCGCCCTGGCGATGTGGTATGCCCAGTTGCGTGGTCTACCAGCCAGTTTCTGCAATGGCACCGCCACCGACGCGGACGTGGAAAGCTACTGCAATAACGCGGACCATGTCCGTGTCCTCAGCCACCTCGCCCATGCCACCACCTGTTTGACCAAATGGTTCTGGCTGAGCGGCGCCACGGGGGCCCCCACCTCTGCGGGATCCGCCACCGCGGCGGCCGCCGCCGTCGATCCCAACCCCGCCGTGACCGGGTTTCTGGACCTGGGTTTTGATATCCCTGCACGGACGGTCGTAGTCAACGGCGTTATCACCCGCAGCACGCCACAATTCCGGGTCGATCTGGACAAAATTCGCAACTGGCACCAGCGCAGCCTTGATATGATCATGAAACATGCGGCCAGCTATCCCTACTCCTGGGGTACGCCACGTCCCTATAACCGTTCGATCATGATGGACGTTCCGCTCCTTGAATGGGATCTTTTTCCAACCGCCGGGTCACCTCTGCTTACCGGAACCATCGACAAGTCTGGCGGAGTGGTCGCCAACCATTACCGGGCCCTGGCGCCGATGGCCATCAGTTTCAACGGCGTCCATGTTCCGGATCCGGTCCTGGCCAACAGCAAGTTGGGTGCCGCGATCGCTGCGTCCGACCAGCCACTGGTGCCAGGTGCGATCTTCGGCGACATCAGCCACTATACGCTTGCCCGTCCCTTCGATCCCAGCGAACGCTGCCGTCAGGTGGTGTTCTGGATGGCGGACTGGCAGAGCTACGAAGACTTCGAGACCGCGCCCAGCGCGCCGGTCGACGCCAGCAAGTATCCCTTCCTGGCCAACCGCTCCACTTTCGGCCAGCGGATGACGGATGGGAATGGCCTCTTCAATCCCGAATACCAGACCTCCTATTTCAACCCAGAACGGAACTTGGTCCTCCATTCCGATGTCAGCGGGTGGGCCACCCGCGCGGATATCACCTCGCTGCGCTATTGGCGATCGTTTGGCTCATCTTTTGTACCCGGAGCGAAATCCTGGGATGAAGGCGCCTATCCTTTCGAATGCGCTGATGGTGGCACGCAGACGGCACGCAGGTTGGTCGATGCCGACTCTCCGGCCCCAGCGGTATTCTCCGGCGTCTTTGGTGCTGATCGCAACGGCAATGGCATCCTCGACCGCGGGCCACTGCCCGCCTCGGTACGTCAACGCGCCGTCACCGTCGCACGCTTCGTGGTCTATGATCCCCGACTGCCCCTGGTCCTGAGGTAAATCATGCGACGCGCCTTCACCCTGATTGAACTGCTGATCGCGATGGCGCTCGGCACGGTCATCATCTACACGGCGGTTGCCGGCTTCCGCCTCGCCAGCAGTTCCATCACCATTGCCAACCGCCTGTCGCTTGAGAACCGCATCATCCGCGCCGGGATGGCCAACGCCCTGGACCAAGCCGATTTCTGGACCGACGTTGATGCTCCAGGCGGGGATACCACTGACACCGCCTTCAATGGGCAGGCGCTCCGGGTCTGGACTGAAAAGCATCCGTATTACCGCATCGGTGGGCGTAATGCCGATATCGATAGTCTGCCAGGAGGAGATTGGTGGATGTATTCCTGGCATCCGGACAATGAGAGTTTCGAATTTGAACCATCCCGGACCAAGGGCGCGCCATTCACGCCGTTCTCGGCGTCTTCGGGCGCCATGGCCGCCCTCTGGCCGCGCGTGAGCAATCCGGCGAACCCCGAGCTTGAGCGGGGCTGGAGCGCGACCTATGCCTGGCCTGCCAGCGATCCCCGCACCTGGTGGTATGGCGATTATGGCAGCGTGCTGGACGAGTGCTGGGCAGACATGGGCAGCCCGGTCGGGCCCAACTTCCTCTTCAATTGGCAGGAGACCGGGCGTTACGGCCTCTTCGCCAACCGCAATGCGCGCCCCAATCTCGGCAATGACACGGTGACCTTCTATGGGGATTCCGGACGCTTCGGTCAGGTGGACGCCTCCCACTCCTGGCGCGATAACCAGTTGTGGAGCCTGCGCAATTCCCTTGGCGTCTATGGCTTGGCAGACTACCTGCCCGCCAATGCCATCAGTGTCATCTACGGTGGTTTCGACTATACTCGGGCCAGCGACACCATCACACCGGTGGATGAACGGACAGTGCAGCAGTTCACGGGTATGTCGAACTACCACTTTCCCCAGCAGGCCAGGACCATGCAAGGGACTGTCATCGGCTTCTTCCCGTTCAATCCCTACATGTTCATCTCCCCGTCGTCGGAACAACAGCCGCTTTGGTACAATTACAATAGCAGCGAAGATACCATCAACCGCATTATCGGCCAGCAGCGAGGGCAAAGCAGCTATAAGGACGGACGATTCGATAACTATGCCCGCCTGTACAATTCCACGAGCATCGTCAAACCCCTCCTCCCGCAAAAGCCTGACAGCTGGCCAGACTGCAGCGTTCGTACCTACCGACACCTGAAGGTAGGCCATTTCATCACGTCATGCGAAGTCACCTGGACCTCGCCACTGACTGGCGAACGGAGCAGCATCTCGTTCAACAGCTTTGGCACCACGCTGCGTGGGGCCCGCCAGCAGCGGGCCCTGAATCCCAGCCCTGGAAGCGGCGGGTGGGCGGCGTGGTACAAGCTTGGCGACTCGCGTAACGACCTTACCTTGGATGACTACGTGCCATGAGCCTGATCCGCCCTGTCCAACCTTGCCGCCGGGGCACCGTCCTCATCGTGGTGGCCGGGATATCCGCCTTGCTAGCCACCATCTCTCTCGCCTTCCTGCTGCGCATGCGCGCCGACGGCGAAGAGGTGAGGCTGATGCTCATGCTCACGCAGAACCGCATGTCCCTCTACGCCGCCTCCAATTACATCCTGGAGGCTGGTCGCATCGGCTGGGACACCAACGCCGATGTCCCCAACCAGGTGCATCACGAAGCCTATGGGTGGATCGACGTCCGCGATGGCCAACCCGGGCCGAAACTTTCCCTGTCCTCCGCTTCCCTTTTTCCCATCGCCACCATCGGGCGCTTTCCGCTGGAGGCGTGGAGACGTCCGCCGTGCGCCATCGGCCTGGATCAGGTTCCCAATCCCATCGTGACAGAGGTCACGAATCCCGGCATCTCGCGCAGCGATGCACGCTATGGCCGGCCTTTCCTGCGCAATATCGACCCAATGCCGGTGCAATCGGCGACGCTTACCGCCAGCGCATTGCCATCGGTTGCATTCGCGGACTGGGTGATGGGTGATCGCGTGGGTGGCATCTCCAGCGGCACGCCAATCATGCGTCCGGAAAGCCAGGGGCTTGGCTGGTTTCGCATCTACCGTGACGGCCCCGCAACCTTCGTGATCACAGTTGGCGCTGGTGGCACCCGGGGCTTCAAGGACTGGAATGAAGTCGTCAGCGGCCCCTGGGGCGACCAGACCAGCCTGTTCGGCGGGCAATTAGTCTTCGAGTCAATGCTGAGCGGCGAAGTTCGCCAGTGGTTCCGAGCGGAATGGTCGGCCGCCATCGGCGGAATCCAGCCGGCACGTGAGGCCAAACAGAATTCCCATGGCAATTACACCTTCAAGCAGTTCGGCTGGGAACTGCATGGCGGTCAGGTCTACGCCTCGAGGGGCAACGCCTGCGGCACCTTCAGTTTCTTCCAGCGCCTGCGCCATCCGCCCGAGCGTTGGTGAGAGGCAACCCGCCCTGCATGGAACATATCGTCGGCGCGCCAGCAGCTCAAGCTCTTCAACAACCGGATGCAGCTGAGCGGCTTTGTGATAGCGGTGGATCCATACCACAGGAAGGTATGTCACTGAATGCTGCTAAGTTAGTTTAGTAGTGTTCATCTATACTTATCCGTTGGAGCCTTCATGCCGCTGCGTCTCATACTCGCGCTGATCCTGCTTGGTGCAGGCGTGACCGCCGGGGAGTCCGCCGCCGAGATCCTGTGGCCGGCCGATGGCATGGCCATCAACGTCAAGGACTGCGGCGCCAAGGGGGACGGGGTCACCGACGATACTGACGCGCTGAACCAGGCCATGGACCAGGGCGGGGGCAAGATGCGGGTGGTCTACATCCCTGCCGGCACCTACTTGGTGTCGCGGCCGGTGGACTTAGTGCGCGCCTGGACCTACATCCAGGGCGCCGGAGTCGGCCGCACCATTATCAAGCTCAAGGACCACGCGCCGCTCTACCAGGATAAAAACAAGGCCCTGCCGTTGATCGGCTGGAGCGATAAGAACGATCCGACCGGCAAGGCCAAGGTCAGCAACATGGCCTTCGACATCCAGGTCAACGACCTCACGGTGGACAGCGGCACGGGCAATCCGGGCGCGATCGGCTTCCGCTATATCTGCCACAACACCGGCGGCCTCAAGAACGTGGCCATCCGCTCTGGCGATGGCACCGGCATGGTCGGCCTTGACATGCGCTATCCCAACCCCGGTCCCAGCCTGATCAAAGGAGTGAGCGTCAGCGGGTTCGATTACGGAATCTGGATCCAGCACAATCTCTACCACGACACCTTCGAGAACATCCGCCTTGAGGACCAGCGCATCGCCGGCTTCCGCAACGTCGGTCATCCCGTCTCGATGCGCAAGCTGATCAGCCGGAACAAGGTGCCGGCGGTGCTGAATGAGGCCAGCGGTGGGCAGATCGTCCTGCTTGATGCCGACCTCAGCGGCGGGGCTGCCGACACGGTCGCGATTAAGAACGTCGGCTCCATGTACCTGCGCAATATCAAGACTGCCGGCTACCAGGCGGTGCTTGAGCACAAGGGCGCCGTGACGCCTGGCGCTGCGCTCACGGAGTGGATGTCGGAGGAGTGGCAGACCCTCAGCCCGAGTCCCAAGAAGAGTCTTCATCTGGCGATCAAGGACACGCCCGAATTGCCCTACGATCCCCTCGACCAGTGGGAGAGCGTGGGCAAGTACGCCGACAAGGTGGTGAACGACGACTGGGGCCCCGCCATCCAGGCGGCCATTGATGCTGGCAAGCGCACCGTCTATTTCCCCGTCGGGGCCGGCAGCGTGGTGAAGGAGAACAACAAAGACGTCCGCGTCTTCCCCATCCGCAGCACGGTGCTGGTGCGGGGCGCGGTGCGGGTCATCCAGGGCTGTGGCGCCCAGATCAACGGCGAGGGCCTGGAGGGGAAGCCGGCCTTCCGCATCGAGAAGGGCACGCCGGACACCGTCTTCTTCGAGAAGTTCACCTGGAAGGGCGGCAACAAGTCACGCCCCAGCATCGAACATGCGGCCCGCACCTTGGTGATCCAGCAGTGCCGCTGGCAATACGTCGCCAATGCCGCTGGCTGTGGTGACCTCTTCATCGATTGCTGCGGCGGATCAGGCTGGTTCGAGGTGCCGCAGAAAGTCTATCTGCGCGCCCTGAACTTGGAGTCCGGCGGCGAGGCGAAGTTGGTCAACAAAGCGGCCGATATCTGGGTGCTGGGCCTGAAGACCGAGGGCGACGCCACCAACATCCATAATCTGGCGGGCGGCAGGGTCGAGGTGCTTGGCGGGGCCATCTATCCGGCAGGTGGCAAGCTGGACCGTGTGCCTGCCTTCATCAATGAGGGCGGCGCCATGTCCGTGATCAGCACCGGCTTCTACCCGAACAAGATCGCCTTCAAAGAGGTGATGAATGGGCAGGAGAATACCCTTCCCGACAAGGGCCGCTTCATGAACTACACGTGCAATCCGCACGAGAAACCCTAGAAAGGCGCAACGAGACACGATATGGCGGATATTATGCCGGATGATCAAGCCTGCCAGGCAGCCACCCGCCGTTTCAAGGAACGCATCGGCGGCGCCGCGTGGGACCTCCTGCCGCAGCGCCTGGGCGAACTGAATCGCGACATCGCGACGCGCGGCATCCTCCCGTACCGCAATCAGGCGGATCTGCTGACCGGCTATTCCTACGGCGAGTTCTACGACTGGGATCTCTACTTCGAAAACCTTTATCTCTCCTATTACGGGATCGGCCGCTTCTGCCGCACCAACCTGGAGCGCTTCCTCGACCAGCAGCACAGCAGCGGTTTCATCAGCCGCTCGCTGATCCTCAAACGTGATCGCCAGCACTTCAAACCGTTCCTCGCCCAGATCGCCCTGCTTGGCGCGCGACAGCTTGGCGGCTTCACTTGGCTGCAGGGCCGCTACTTCGAGCGCTTGGAGCGCTACCTCGACTACTGGTTCTGGTACTGCGACCTCGACAAGAACGGCCTTTGCGTCTGGGACAGCGCCGACCACAGCGGCATGGATAATCAGGACAGCCGGGCCGGCGGCTGGGGCTCGTCAGCGATCGAAGGGGTGGATCTCAACTGCTACCTTGCGCGGGAACTCCGGGCCATGGCCGTCATCGCCGAGGCCCTGGGACTGTCGCGAAAGGCAGTTGGCTTTACCGAGCATGCCCAACGCTTAGAGCAGCTCATCGACCAGACCTTCTGGGATGAAACCGACGGCTTCTATTACGACCGCCATGAACGCGAGGGCCTGGCGGTGCGGGTGAAGTCGGTCGCGGGATTCATCCCGCTCTGGGCGCTGCCGCTGCCGCAGGCGCGGGCAGATCGGCTGGTACGCGAGCATCTGCTCAATCCCGCCGAGTTCTGGCGGCCCTTCCCCGTGGCGAGCTACGCCAAGACCGAGCCTGACCACCACCAGCAGCTCGTGGCCGACAACTGCAACTGGCGGGGGCCGGTGTGGATCCCGACCAATTATATGATCGCCCACGGCCTGCGACGCGCCGGTTTCGTCGCCGAGGCGAAGGACCTCGCCTACCGCACCTTCGCGATGGTGCTTGCCGAGACCAGCACCCGCGAATACTACAACGCCGAGACCGGCTGCGGCCTAGGCCTTGATCCCTTCTGGGGCTGGTCGAGCCTAGCCTACCTCATGCCCCTTGAACAAGAGCTGGGCTACGATCCCACCGATCCCGCCTGCCCGATCATCCAGCCGCTTGCCGCCCGCTGTCTTGGACTCCGCTTTCCTAGCTGAGTCGTCCCCGTCATGTC
>JBBQTJ010000075.1:0-12352 GCA_038213315.1 Planctomycetota bacterium | reverse complement strand
GGCTGATCCCCAGTCAGATCACCCGCGATCGCAAACTGCTACGTCGCTTCGGCCAACTCGCCGGCTGGCGCTTTGGTCCTATGGGACGGGTGCTGTGTTGGCCGTAGGGGGAGTGCTTGAATGCTCGAATGCTCGAATGCTTGAATGCTCGAATGGACGAGGGAAAATGCTCGAATGCTTGAATGGACGACAGAGCGAAGGGCACCAACCGGAGTGAGCGCACCTTAAGTCGGCCAAATTCCTGCACACTTCCGACGCTACTTCGTGATGTCCATTCGAGCATTCGAGCATTCCCAATTGACTCCCCCCACCCTCCCCCCGACCCTGGCCACCAATGCTGACCTTGGCGCTCGGTTTTCTGTTCGGCTGCTTCATTGGCTCATTCCTTAACGTCTGTGTTCATCGTCTGCCGCGCAACGAGAGCATCGTGCTGCCGCCCAGCCGCTGCTATGCCTGCGGCACTATGGTGCGCTGGTACGATAATCTGCCGATCATCAGCTACCTGCTGCTGCGCGGGCGCTGCCGGTGGTGTGGCACGGGGTTCAGCCCCCGCTACCTGATCATGGAAGTGGTGGTCGGCCTGGCCACGGCGCTGGTGCTGTGGCGCGCCTGCGATCCCGCCAGCGGGTGGTCGGCGGGATGGCTTGAAAACCTCGGGGGCGAGGAATGGGGCCTGACCGTCGCCTGCGCCGCGGCGGGGGCGGCGGTCCTGACGCTGATGTGGTTGTTGATCGTGGCGTCAGCCATCGATCTCGACTACTTGATCATCCCGGATGAATTGACGGTCAGCTTCCAATTGGCCGCGCCCTTTCTGGCCACCCTGACCCTGGTGCCCGTCGCACTGAATCTGGCGGATCCTGGCTTGTGGTCGCCCTTGTCCTGGGCCTTGCAGACGCGCTTGGTGGGGGCTCCGGTGCTGACTCCGGACCTCCTGTTAGCGTGGTGCTGGGGCATTGGCGGCAGCTGCATGGCGCTGCTGGCCCTGTCCCTGCCTGTGGCCAGGCGCATCTACAGTCACATCCCCGACGACAGTGAACGGTGGAGCGAGGATGAGCACCGCGGCTTCGCGGTGGGCGTCAAGTGGTTCATCGGCTGCACCCTGGTGCACTTGCTGGCGCTGAGTGTGCTGGTGCTCGCCAAGGTCGACGTGCGCATCCTGGCGGTGGCGGCCCAAGCCCTGCTAGGCAGCCTGACCGGCTGGATGTCACTCTATCTCATCGGACTGGTGGGCACCGTGGTTTTCCGGCGCAATGCCATGGGGTTTGGCGATGTGAAATTTCTGGCGCCGGTCGGCGCCTTCCTGGGACCCTTGGGGGTGGTGTATACCTTTTTTGCCGCTGCGGTGGCCGGGACCCTGGTGGGCTTGCCCCTGCGCCTGATGAAGAACCAGGTACTCATCCCGTTCGGGCCTTATCTGGCCCTGGGTGCGGTCCTGGTGCTGTTCTTTGGCCCGTGGCTGCACAGCGCACTGTTCCTCCGTCCCGGTTAAGATTGGGCCAAGGGTCGCAAGGCGGGGGTTTATCCTCTTCCCCCCCGCGCCGTCGCCATAATCTCCCGCCCTTCGTTTCACCACAGGAACCGCGGCGTGGATGACCCGACCCGCAAAGCTGATGTGCTCATCGAGGCACTGCCCTTCCTCAAACGCTTCCATCAGCAAGTGATGGTGGTGAAGTTGGGGGGCGAACCGATCGAGCAGCCCGAGATTCTCGACCGCCTGCTCACCGATCTGGTGTGGCTGGAGCAGGTGGGCGTGCGTCCGGTGCTGGTGCATGGCGGTGGCAAGTCGATCAGCCGGGCCATGGAAGCGGCCGGCCTGACCCCGGTCTTCCATCAGGGTCGCCGCGTCACCGATGCGGCAGCGATGGCCATTGTGGCGAAGGAGGTCGATCGGTTGAACCAGTTCCTGGTCGACCGCATCACCGCCCTGGGCGGTTGCGCCATGCCGATGTGCCCACCGCACCTGGTGGTCACCGGTGAAATCCTTGATCCCGGTCTGGGCCTGGTGGGCAATCCCACTGCCGTCGACCGTGAGCGCCTGGTCCGCTTCGCGAGCCGTGGCGTCATCCCGGTGATCCCACCCCTGTCCGCCACGGCGGATGGCCAGTTGATGAACACCAATGCTGACGACATCGCCCTGGCGGTAGCTCGTGGCCTGGACGCCGAAAAGCTGGTGTTCTGCTCAACCGTCGACGGCGTGCTGCGGGATCCCAAGGATCCCACCAGTCGCTTCTCGTCCCTCAACGAGATCGAGGTCCGCCGCCTGGTCGCCGAGGGGGTGATCACCGCCGGGATGATTCCCAAGGTCGAAAGTTGCATCGCCGCCTTGCAGGCCGGCGTCCGCAAGATCCACATCGTCAATGCGGCCCGGCCCCACACCCTGCTGCTTGAGATCTTCACCGCCGCAGGCGTCGGCACCGAGCTCCAGCTCGCGGCCGCCAAGGGCTAGCTCATGATGAAGCATTTCCTCACCATCAATGCCCTCGACGCCCAGGCCTTCAAAGACCTGCTGGCGGTGGCCATTTATTTGAAGCGGCGGCGCGCCCAGGGTGTGCCCGAACAGGCCTTGGCGCGCAAGACCTTGGCGATGGTGTTCGAGAAGCCCAGCCTGCGCACGCGCATCTCCTTCGAGCAGGCGATGTACGAGCTGGGTGGCCAGGCGATTTACATCCGCGGTGAAGAGATCGGCATCGGCAAGCGCGAGGCCATCCAGGACATCGCCCGCGTCCTTGGCCGCATGGTCCAGGGTATCATGGCCCGGGTCTATCAGCACCAGACCATCCAGGACCTGGCCCAGTGGTCAGGCGTGCCGGTGGTCAACGGCCTCTGCGACCTCAGCCACCCCTGCCAGATCCTTGGCGATTTTCTCACCATCCAAGAGCACCTGGGGACCACGTCTGGGCTGCGCATCGTCTTCATCGGTGACGCCAATAATGTCAGCCGCAGCCTAGCCTCAGCCTGCGTGATCACCGGTTCGCAGCTGGTGCTGGCCTGCCCCAAAGGCTATGGCTTCACGGCGGACAAGATTGCCGCCTTGGGCGCGGCCTGGGGCACCTCGGTGATCGAGACCTCGGATCCCATCGCCGCAGCGACCGGCGCCCACGTGCTGTACAGCGACGTGTGGACCAGCATGGGACAAGAGGCCGAGCGTGAGCAGCGTCTGCGGGATTTCGCCGGATTCTGCATCAATGGCCGCCTGTTGGCGGCCGCCCGGCCCGACTGCCGCATCATGCATTGCCTGCCTGCACATCGCGGCGAAGAGATCACTGATGAGGCCATGGAGCACCCCCGCTCCATCGTCTTCGACCAGGCCGAGAACCGCCTGCACGCCCAAAAGGCCGTGCTGCGCGTGCTGATGGGCCCGGATCCGGACGGCGTGGTGGCGGCGGCGTGCTGCTAGTTTTGAGTTTCGAGTTTCGCAGCGCCTGTTCGGGTGGCACCGAAGTCGAGGCTGGGGTAATTGCTGTGATCGTTTGCACATGCCCCGCCCCTACGGCCCGCGTCCCCTTCTGACACTGTGGCGGTCGGCTGTCCGGCAGTCCCTCGAAACGCGTAACAAGTAACTCGAAACTCCAGCCATGCGACGCGTCGTCGCCTGGCTGACAGGCTGGACAATCCGCTGTCATTGCCGTGATTTCTCTAGAGCCTGCGGCCCCTCAGGACGTGAGTGGCTGTCGGCTGTCCGGCAGTCCCTCAAAACCAGAAACTCGAAACCCGAAACTCAATAATGCGCACCTTGACCTTCCAACGTTCCTACACCAAGCATCCGGCTGGCTCCTGCCTGGTCTCCTTTGGCGAGACCCGGGTGCTGTGCACCGTATGCGTCGAGAAGGATCTGCCGCCCCATCGGCGTGGCAGCGGTGGTGGCTGGCTGACGGCCGAATATTCCATGCTGCCCGGGTCGACCAGCCCGCGGAAGCGGCGTGACGGGGCCAAGCAGGACGGTCGCTCGGTCGAGATCCAGCGTCTCATCGGCCGCAGCCTGCGCGCAGCGGTGAACCTCGACAAGATCGGCGAAGTGACTCTGGCCATTGATTGCGACGTGCTGCAGGCCGATGGCGGCACGCGCACTGCCGCCATCAGCGGCGCCTGGGTGGCGCTGTACGATGCGCTTGGCCAGGTCGCGCGCACCCAGAAGCAGACTGCCGGTCCGGCGCATTACCTGCTGGGTCAGGTCGCTGCCGTCAGCGTCGGCGTGATCGATGGCCAGGTGCATGTCGACCTGGACTATGCCAAGGACAGCCGCGCCGAGGTGGACATGAACGTGGTCAAGCGCGGCAGCGACTTCATCGAAGTGCAAGGCACCGGCGAACAGGGTGTCTTCGACCGCGCCCGCATGATGGAACTGCTGGATGCCGCTGGCACCGGCATCGAAGAAATCTATCTGGCCCAGCGGGCGGCATTGGGGATCTGATCCCCGACGATGGCGGCCCAGCCGCGGTTTTTCCTGTCAGCCCGCCTGCCAACCGCCAACCATCGGACCAAAGAAAAGACCCTCGGCCCGAAGGCCGAGGGTCTTTTCATGCAATCATCAGCCCGTAGGCCGGATGATCACTTCTTGAAGAATTCCTTGGCTTCCTTCGAGAAGCGGAAGACGACCTTCTGGCCCTTGGGCTTGGCCTTGACCTGGATCTCCTTGCCGAAGGAGACGATGGTGCGGGCGGGCTTGGCGGGGATTTCCTTGAGGAGCAGCTTGCCGAGACCGGGCACGGGGGCGCCGACCGGGGCGAAGCTCTTCAGGGTATCCACCAGGACTTCCACGAAGGCGGCGGCCTGCTTCTTGGAAACTTCGCCGACGCCCTTCGACGAAACCGCAGCCGCCAGATGGGCGACGAGCTTCGACTTGGTGTAGGCCTTCTCGCCCTTCTTGGGCTTGGAGAGCAGGGCGGCAGCGGCCTTCTTGGCGGGCTTGGGGGCTTTGGCTTTAGCCATGGTTCGTTTTTCTCCCATACTTAATGGGGTAAAAAGGGTGATGTTGCGTGTTTTAGGAGCGGAATCCACGTGTCCAGATCATTTTCGCCAGTCCACGGTCTGAATATCACGGTGTTTACCGGTGCGTGCGGCGTGGAGTCGCTGGCGATGGGCGCGGAGACTGTGCTCGCGAAGTGCACGGTTGGTGTGCGTGCTTGGAAATTATCGTATATTATACCACATTTCTGCTGATTTGGAGCGGTGCGGTGGTCGGGCCGGCATTGCTGGACGTGCAGCGGTGGCGCGGAGTGTCGCTCATGTCCGCTGCTGGACAGCCTAGCCCTTCGCATGGTACCATGATCACGAGGTACCGCAGATGGCCTGGATCGATCAGCTCTTCCGATTGATGTCCGAGCGCAAGGCCTCGGACCTGCACCTGACCAGCGATCACCAGCCGATGGTGCGCAATTCCGGCGACATGGTGCCGCTTGACGGCGTGCCCAAGCTGTCCGCAGAGCAGATGTCCCGCGTGCTGATGGAGATCGCCCCCGACCGCAATCGTAAGCAGTTCGAGGAGACCTGGGACACCGATTTCGCCTATGCCCTGGAGGGCTGCGGCCGGTTTCGCGCCAACCTTTACATGGACCGTTTCGGTCCCGGGGCCGTGTTCCGGCGCATTCCGGATAAGATCATCTCGGCCCAGGAACTGGGCCTGCCCCCGGCAGTGTTGAAGCTGTGCGAGTTCAAGAAGGGTCTGGTGCTGGTCACCGGCCCCACCGGCTCGGGCAAGTCGACGACCCTGGCGGCGATGATCGATTTCATCAATACCAACCGCAAAGAACACATCATCACCATCGAAGACCCGGTGGAGTTCGTGCATCACGCCAAGCAGTGCCTGGTCAACCAACGCGAGGTCCATCGCCACACCAAGAGTTTCGCCGCCGCCCTGCGGGCCGCCCTGCGCGAGGATCCGGACATCGTCCTGGTAGGTGAAATGCGCGACCTTGAGACCACCCGCATCGCCATCGAGACTGCCGAGACCGGCCATCTGGTGTTCGGCACCCTGCACACCTCGACTGCCGCCGGCACCGTGGACCGCATCATCAACCAGTTCCCCGCCGAAGAGCAGGAACAGATCCGCTTGATGCTGGCCGGCAGCCTGCGCGGCGTGGTGGCACAGAACCTCTTGAAGAAGAAAGGGGGCGGACGTGTCGCCGCCCAAGAGATCCTTTTCGTGACTCCGGGCATCGCTGCCAATATCCGGGAAGGGAAGACCTACCAGATCCCCTCGCAGATGCAGGTCGGTGGCCGCTTCGGCATGATGCTATTGAACGATGCGCTCGAAAAACTGGTGAAGGCGGACACCGTCGAACCGCAGGAAGCCTACGACCGGGCGGTGGACAAGGAGGATATGGGCAAGCGGCTCAAGGGGCTGGGCCACGACATCGAAGGCATGGAGGTCGGCCCGAGCGTACCCAAGCCGCAGTCTATAGGTGGACCGGTGGCACCGTCGTCGTCGTCGGCAGCTCCGCCGCGTAAGGTCTAAGATTTCAGTACAGGAATTGACTCCGGCGGAGGGCAGCAGTTGCTATGCCCGACCATCTCAACGCCGCAGCTCATCTGGTCAGTAAAAGCTTTGCCGCTTCTTGCCGCCGGCCGGACCGCCCAGATCGGGCCCTTTTCGCGGGCCGATGCCCAGTTTTTGGAAGATCTCGTCGATGGTCTTGGCGTCCAGCTGGTACGATTCCATCAGGTAATGACGGATGTACGTGTGGTCCATCTTCTGTGCCGCCATGGTCCGGGCGACGCGCTCCAGATCCTTGGTATAGGCCATCGTCCAGTCAGGCTTTCGCCGCTGCCACGGCACCATCCACGGTCGGGTGGATGGTGAAGATCGCCTCAAGGCCCAAGATGGCGAAAATCTCGCGCACATTGGCGCTGGCGTTGGCCAGCTGCACGGTGCCCTTGACCTTCTTGAGCTGGTGGTGGGTGCTGATGAAGGCGCCGACGCCGGCACTGGCGATGTAGGTCAGGCCGCAGAGATCGATGACCAAGCGGGTCTTGCCGGCCTGAATGCAGGATTGCAGACGCAGCTCGAACTCAGGGAAGGTATGCCCATCCAGGAAGCCGCTCAGGGCCAGGACGGTGACGGCGCCATCAGCCATGTCCATGCTCGTGATGGTGAGGCCATTCTTCATCGCTTTTTTCGTCCACCTGCCGGAAAGAGTATCATTGGCGGGGTCAACCCGAGTTCTCGTTTATAGGTAGCGCGGCGTCGGGCGGCAAGGGGGCAGACTGGCATACGGGAACGGCGTGCTACGGTGTCGCACATGGCCAAGGTTTTGAGCATTGAAGATCACTTCGCCGCGATCGAAGCGGCGGTCGCTTCCCTGGAAGGTGGCGACCTCCCGCTAGAGGAAGCGCTAGCTCGTTACGAAGCAGGATTGAAGGCGGTACGTCAGGCCAAGGGCCTGCTTGACCGGTTTGCTTCCCGTCTGGAGGAACTGCGCGTTGAGCCAGGGGCGCCCACCCCGTGAGCGGGTGCCTGCCGCAGCCTGCACCTGAGCGTGACCCGGCTTTGGATGATGGTGTCCTGACCCCTGGACCAGTGCTTGAGCTGGGCGGTTGGCACGCCGTGGCCCGCTGGGGCGGCATCGCCATTCTGCCCTGGCGCGGCGATCATCTTGCGGCCAATGCCGCAGGGCTGTCGTGCGCGCCGTTGGTTCCAGAGCGCTTCGACGGTGCGACGGCCCTGGTCCGGGTCCAGCGTGGCCGTGCGGCGACCGCCGCGGCCATTGCATCGGCCTGGGCGGCCTTGCCCTTGGCTGGCGAACTGGCCATCACCGGCGCCAATGATCTTGGCATCGGCAGCTGGTGCGAGCGCGTGGCCGCCGTGGCAGGTGCTCCGCTGCGGCTGGTCACCCGGGCCAAGGCCAGGGTGGCGGTCTTCCGCCGTCATGCGGGGCCTAGGCCAGAGCTGCCAGCGGATGGCCAGGTGCCCTTCCTGCCCAGTGATGCTCGCCTGCTGCGCGCCGTGCCCGGGGTCTTCAGCGGTGACGGCTTGGACGAAGGCACGCGACTGCTGTTATCGCACCTGCCAGCCTTGGCCCCGGCCAGCCGCATCGCGGATCTGGGCTGCGGCATGGGTCACCTTGGTCTGGCGGCCTTGACCAACTGGCCGGCGGCGGTGGCCGATCTGCTGGATGCCGATCACCGGGCCGTGCGCAGCGCGAATCATAATGCCGCGATGTTGGGGCTGACCGACCGCTGCCAGGTGCATTGGTGGACGACCAATGAGCCGATCCCGGCCAGCGGCCACGATCTGGTGCTGTGCAATCCACCCTGCCATCAAGGCACCAGCGTCGACCTTGGGGTCGCGCGCCAGCTTTTTGCGGTGGCCGGGGCCATGGCCCTGCCGGTCGCCCGGCTCTTGGTGGTGGCCAACCGGCGATTGCCCTATGAAGCCGATCTGGCCAGGTTCGGCCGCGTCGAATCCCTGGTCGAAACCGCCGGTTTCAAGCTGCTGCTCGCCACCCGGGGTTGATTGACCATGCGCCTCGACGCCTTCTTGAGTCATCACGGCTTCGGCACCCGCAGCGAGGTGCGGACCTTGTTGCGGCGTGGCCGGGTGATGGTGGCGGGTCGCACCTGTACCGATGCGGGCATGAAGATCGGTGACGAAGTGGTCAGCGTCGATGGCGACCCGGTCCAGCGCAATCCGACGGCGGCGACCCTGCTCTTGCACAAACCCCTTGGTTATGCCAGCAGCCATGACCCGGCCGAAGCTCCCTTGGTCGACGAGCTGATCCCGCCACCCTGGAATCGCCTGGCCCTGAACATGGCCGGCCGCTTGGACCGGGACACCAGCGGTCTGCTGATCCTGACCACCGATGGCCAGCTGATCCATCGCCTGACCTCACCGCGCAAGCACCTGGTGAAGCGCTATCGGTTGCGCTACACGGGGCACTTGTCGGCCCACGCGGTCGAGCGCTGCGCCGCCGGTCTGGTGCTGGACGACGATCCCAAGCCGACCCTGCCCGCCCATCTTGAGCTGCATGCTGAGGGTCAGGCCACGCTGCATCTGCAAGAGGGGCGCTACCACCAGGTCCGGCGCATGCTTGTCGCGGTGGGCGGGACGGTCATCGCGTTGCATCGCGATCGCATCGGTGCCTTGGAATTACCGGTAGAAATGCTGCCCGGCGCCTTGCGTGAGGTCACCGTGGTCGAGTTGGCGCGGCTGCAAACCATGCCCGCCGACTTGGCCGCGGTCATGCGCGCCACCCCGGTCCGCGCACCTGCCGACAGCGACCCCGAGGCGAGCTGAGCGGGGGTGAGCACAGGCACTCTGTGCTTTCAGCTCGCCAGGTCCTCCATAGTCTGCCCCGATCATTATGAGCAGCGACCAGACCACCGGCATCACCACTCTCCTGATCGAACAGGAGATGAAGGAAAGTTACCTCACCTACGCCCTCAGCGTGCTGGTCGATCGCGCCCTGCCCGACCTGCGTGACGGCCTGAAACCGGTGCATCGGCGCATCCTGCAGACCATGCGCGACCTCAACCTGTCGCCCGGGTCGCGCTACGTGAAGTGCGCCAAGATCGTCGGCTCATGCTTGGGTGCCTATCACCCGCACGGCGACACCGCGGTCTATGACGCGCTGGTGCGCATGGCCCAGGATTTCAGCCTGCGCTATCCCCTGGTCGATGGTCAGGGCAACTTCGGCTCGATCGGCGGCGACGGTGCCGCGGCGTACCGTTATACTGAGGCGCGCATGACCCGTGCTGCCGCTGAGATGATGGCGGACATCCAGTACGAGACCGTCGACCACCGTCCGACCTTCGACGGTACCGGCGAAGAGCCCACCGTGCTGCCGGCCCTGCTGCCGAACCTGCTGGTCAATGGCTCCAGCGGCATCGCGGTGGGCATGGCCACCAACATCCCGCCTCACAACCTGCGCGAAGTCTGCGGTGCGATCATCCATCTGATCGACAATGCCGAGTGCACGGTGGCGGACCTGATGCAGTTTGTTCGCGCCCCTGACTTCCCGACGGGCGCCACGATCTGCGGCACGGCCGGCATCCGCGAGGCTTACGAAACCGGCCGCGGCCGCATCGTGATGCGCGCCAAGCTGCACGAGGAAGAGGTCGATGGCAAGGCGGCCCTGGTGGTCGACCAGATCCCCTACGGCATCAAGCTGGGCACCATCATCGAATCGATCCAAGCGGCGCATAAGGATGAGCGTATCCAGGGTCTGGCCGACTTGCAGGACGTCAGCTCGGGCGACGGCGTACGTTTGGTGATCAAGCTGAAGAAGGGCGAGGATCCCGATGTGGTCCTCAATCAGCTCTACGAACACACCAATCTTCAGTACAATTTCGCCATCAATGCCATCGCCCTGGATGGCGGCCGGCCGCGCACCGTCACCTTGAAGCGCATGTGCCAAGCCTACGTCGAGCACCGCCAGGATGTGCTGGTGCGACGCACCCGCTTCCTGCTGGCCCGGGACGAGGCCCGCCAGCACATCGTGCTCGGCCTGCTGAAGGCCATCGACATCATCGACGAGATCATCGCCCTGATCCGGGCCGCCTCAGGTACTGATGAGGCGCGCGAAGGTCTGATCTCGAAGTTCGGCTTCAGCGAGCGCCAGGCCCAGGCGATCCTGGACATGCAGCTGCGCCGGCTGACCGGCCTAGAGCGCGACAAGCTGCAGAAAGAGCATGATGCCCTGGCCGCCAGCATCGCCGATTACAAGGACATCCTGGCCACGCCAGCCCGCCAGTTCACCATGATCAAGGCTGATTTGGCCGAGCTGATGGAGCGCTTCGGCGACGAGCGTCGCACTGAGATCGGCCCGCCAGTCGGCGGCTTCAATATGGAAGACCTGATCGAGGACTCGCCCTGCGTGGTCACGATCACCCGCTCGGGTTATGTGAAGCGCGTGACCGTCGACACCTTCCGCCTACAGCGTCGTGGCGGTCGCGGCGTCAGCGGCAGCAATCTGAAGGATGACGACGACTTCGTCGCGCAGATGTTCACGGCCACCAACCACCAGTACTTGTTGAATTTTACCTCAAAGGGCCGGGTGCATTGGCTCAAGGTCTATGACATCCCCGAGGCCGATCGCACCGCGCGCGGCAAGCATCTCGCCAACATCCTTGAACTTGAGACTGGTGAAACCATCAGCCGCATCGTGCCGGTACGTGAATTCCGCGAGGACCAGTTCCTGCTCATGGCGACCCAGCAGGGCAACGTCAAGAAGACCGCGCTGGCATCCTACGGCAATCCACGTCAGGGCGGCATCAAGGCGATCAAGTTGGCTGATACCGACGCGTTGGTCGACGTGGTCATCACCGGCGGCAATGACGAGGTGCTGATGGCCACTGATGACGGCAAGGCCTGCCGCTTCAACGAAACCGACGTGCGTGCCACCGGACGCGACACCGGTGGCGTCATTGGCATCGAGCTGCAGGAGGGGGCCAAGGTGGTTAGCCTGCTGCGCCTCGAAGTTGGCGTCGAAGTGCTGACTTTGTGCGAGCGCGGCTTCGGCAAGCGCACGCCCTTTGAAGAGTACCGGTTGATCAGCCGCGGCGGCAAGGGCGTGATCAACATCGATGCCACCGAGCGCAACGGCCGCGTGCTCGCCAGTCTGGCCGTCCGCACCGGGGATCAGCTCATGCTGATGACCCGTCAGGGTCAGGTCGTGCGCTTGAAGGCGGATGACATCCGCTCGACTGGGCGAGCCGCCCAGGGTGTGAAGGTGGTGAACATGGATGACGGTGATCTGCTCACCAGTGTGGCCACCTGCCCACCGGGTGCGGCTGGTGATGGCGATGATTCGGGTTCACGTCCGGCCGTGGAAGAGCCGTCGGCATAAATCGTCGCGCGTTGCCCCGGCAGTCTTACCTGACGGCCGGGGCACTTCTGTAAGCTGTTTATTTAAAGACGCTTGCAGAGTTATAAACAATTTCAACAAAGCCCTTCCGGGCATCACTCGCAGCGCCTGATTGGCGCTGCGGCAGGCCTGGTGGCGTGGCCTGACACGAGCGATGGTGCGCGTTGTCACGTCGGCGTACGACGGTTCTTCAGGTGGTGGAATGATGGTCTAGCGGAGCCTTGTCGCGAGCGTTGCACCAGTGCCCACACGCCGCGTGCGTTGTCGTGACGTCGAAAAACTCGTCATCGCGATCTCGACGAAATGCAGACGAGGCAGCGAGCGAGGCGCTCTCGGAGTCGACCAAAAAAAACCACCGGGCCGTGGAAGACCACGGCCCGGCGTTATTCAGCAAGTCGAACCAGATCCCGTCTCCAGGGCTACACACCCGGCGGAGATGGGTGGTCGGCTTACTTGGCCTTCTTGGCAGCCGGCTTCTTAGCAGCGGCCTTCTTGACCGCCTTCTTGGCGGCGGGCTTCTTGGCGATCGCCTTCTTGGCGGGTTTCTTGGC
>JBBQTJ010000074.1:0-12447 GCA_038213315.1 Planctomycetota bacterium | reverse complement strand
TGCCGGATCTGGCGGCGGGCTGCAGTCTGGCGGACAGTGCGCCGGCGGACGCCTTCGCCCGGTTCGTCGCGGCCCATCCGGGGCATCAGGTGGTGACCTACGTGAACAGCAGTGCGGCGGTGAAAGCCCTGTCGGATTATTGCTGCACCTCGTCCAATGCGGTGGCGGTGGTGAACAGCATTCCGCGGACCACGCCGGTGATCTTCGCCCCCGATCGTTTCCTGGGCGACTACGTGGCGCGGCAGACCGGACGCGAATTAGTGCTGTGGGAGGGCTCCTGCGAGATTCATGAACTGTTCAGCGCCCAGGCCATCGCGCGCCTGCAGCAGGAGCACCCGGGCTGCATCACCCTGGTGCATCCCGAATGTCCCGAGCCGGTGCGGGTGCTAGGGGACGTGGTCGGCAGCACCAAAGCGCTGCTTGAGGCGGTGAAGAGCGGCCCCGAGCGCGGAACCTGGTTGGTGGTCACCGAGCCGGGCATCATCCATCAGATGCGCAAGGCCCGGCCCCAGGGCACCTTCCTGATGGCCCCCGCCGAGGTGCGGGGCGGCGCCCAGGGCTCGTGCACCTCGTGCAACACCTGCCCGCACATGCGCCGCAATACTTTGGAAAAGCTGTGGTGGTGCCTGCGTAATCGCGCGCCCGAGATCACCTTGGACGCTGCGCTGATCGCGCGGGCCCGCCTGCCGATCGAGCGGATGCTGGCGATCGGTTGATCGTTCCTTCGGCGGTCGCGGCCCAGCTGCTGCTTGGCCGAATAGCGACCATGCCGGGGATTGGCAAATCGCGCTTGGTCAGCATGGTTGCGCCTGCCGCGGCTCCTTCCCCCCGCGACGGACTGATCCCATGCGTACCTTCCTGCTGTTGTCTCTGGTCCTGGCTACGATGTGCAGCGCCGAGCCCGCCGCGACTGCGGCCCCCTCGGCCACGCGCCCGGTGGTGATCATCACCACCAGCAAGGGCGACATCACCTGCGAGTTGTTCGCCGACCAGGCGCCGCAGACGGTGGCGAATTTCCTGGGCCTGGTGACGGGCAGCAAACCGGACGGGGCCACCCGGCCCTTTTACGACGGCCTGACTTTCCATCGCGTCATCCCCGGGTTCATGATTCAGGGCGGCGACCCCCAGGGCGATGGCTCCGGCGGTCCGGGCTTCGCCTTCCCCGACGAGATCAATGCCGTCAGCCTGGGACTGGATAAAGAGCTGGCCCTGGCCGGGTCGCAGCAGCTGCACCCCCAGGCGGACTACATGCTTCAGCAATTCAGCGCAGTCGAGTTGCGCCCGCGCCTGGCCAAGCGCGGCATCGGTCCCCAGACCCCCAAGGCCGAGCAGGATGCGGCGGTCGATGCGGTGCTGGCCGAGCTGAAGGAACTGACCCTGCTCCAATTCTATAGCGACCTGGGCTATAAGTATGACAACACCCTGCCGCCCAGCACCCGGCCCGTGAAGGGCATGCTGGCCATGGCCAACAGCGGTCCGGGCACCAATGGCAGCCAGTTCTTCATCAATCTTGCCGATACCCCTCACCTGACCGGCAAGCACACGGTATTTGGCCGGGTGTTGAGCGGCATGAACGTGGCCGAGGCCATTGCCGCCGTCCCGGCCAATCAGCAGAACAACCGCCCGATGACAGCGGTGTTGATCACCGCGATCCGACTGGCCACGACGCCCCCTTGATCCCCCTGTCCGCCACCGGACACTTCCCGACCCATTTTTGAAGCGGGCCAACCGCCCGTCAGCGGAGTTATTCATGCAGGTCGCCATCGAGAACACCGGACCCCTGGCCCGCTCGCTTACCCTGACCTATGGCAAGGATGAGGTCAACGCCCGCCGCCAGCAGGTGCTCCGCCAACTCGCCGGCGAGGTGAAGACGAATGGCTTCCGGCCCGGCAAGACCTCGCTGGCCCTGATCGAGAAGCGCTATGGCGAAGCCGCCACGACGAAGACCGAAGAGGACCTTTTGGATGAAGGCTTCAGCCAAGCCGTGCGCGAGCAGAAGCTGCGCCCCCTTGGTCAGATCAAGCAGGACTCCATCGACCGCAGCAGCGGCCTGAAGGCCGTGGTGAGCTTCGAGGTCAAGCCGACCCTGACCCTGCCCGCGGCCAAGGACCTGACCCTGGACTCCCAGCCGGTTCCCGTCACGGATGCCGAGATCGACACCGCCATCGCCGGCATCGCCCGGCGCGCCGGCGACATGAGCGCCTTGGGCGACGCTGATACCCTGATCGAAGACGACAGCGTGGTCCTGTCGGGCACCATCACCGCCGGCGGCGTGGAAGTGCGCAAGCTGCACGATTTCCACCATCTGGTCGGCGGTTACCCCCTCTTCGGCACCGAGGCCAAGGACGTCATCGTCGCCTTCGCCGGCAAGACCGTGGGCGCCCAGCTGACCCTTGAGACTGTCCTGCCCAAGACCTTCACCCCCGCCGAGCACGCTGAAAAAGCCGCCACGCTCAGCATCACCATCCAGTCGTCCCAGCGCCTGCGCGCCGCCGCCATCGATGATGCCCTGGCGGTCAAGGTCGGCGCCACCGATCTGGCCGACCTCAAGGCGAAGCTGACGGCGCGTATGGCCGATCAGCGCGCCCAGGAGCTGCGCAGCAAGCAGGCCCAGGAACTGGCCGACAAGCTGGTGGCCACCGTGCCCATCGACCTGCCGCCCCGCCTCAAGGACAACGCCATCGCCAACGCCGCAGCCGAGGCCACCGCCCGCGCCGCCTCTCAGGGCAAGGACGAGACCGACCTGGCCGCCGTCGCCACCCAGGTCGAAGCCAGCCTGAAGCGCAGCCTGATCCTCGACAGCCTGGCCGACCAGTTGGACGTCAAGGTCAGCCGCGAGGACGTCGAGCAGCAGATCCGCATGGCCGCCTACCAGACCGGCCGCAAGCCCGAGGACATCGCCAAGCAGTTGCAGACCAGCGGCCAGACCATGCAAGTCGTGCAGGAGATCCGCGAGTCCAAGGCGCTAGAGACCCTGCTGGATCAGGTCCTCGCCGCCAAGACTGGTGCCGCCTCGGCGTAGGAAGTTAGCGGACGGGATATGGCTGATGGGTTATGGGATATGGTGGATGGCAGGTGTGGTTGGTGGTCTTCTGACCATACCCCATAACCCATCCACCATAACCCGTCCCCCAACCCGTCCCATGCCCCTTGCCCCCTGCCGTCGCCCCTCGACCATGCGCCCATGCGCCTCGCCCTTGCTGCTGATCATGCTGGCTTTGCTCACAAGACCGCGCTGATCGCGCTGCTGCAGAAGCTGGGCCACGAGGTGGTCGACTTCGGTGCCACCAGCGAGGCGAGTTGCGACTACGCGGATTTTGCCGTGCCGGCCGCGCAAGCGGTGGCCAAGGGCGAGTGCACCCGCGGCGTCGTCATCTGCGGCAGCGGCATCGGCGTGTGCCTGGCCGCCAACAAGGTGCCAGGCATCCGTTGCGCCCTGGTCTATAACGACGAAGTCGCCCGCCTGGCCTGGCAGCACAACCACGCCCAGTTGATCGCCCTGGGGGCGCGTTTCTTCACGGTTCCGCAGTGCCTGGCCATGACCACCGCCTGGCTGGACGCCACCTTCGAAGAGCGCCATCAGCGCCGCATCGACAAGATCCACCGTACCGAGAGTCCGACATGTTGACCGCCGCCGACCTTACCCTGGATGGCAAGCTGAAGGGCGACGCCCTCGCGGCCGTGCAGGCCACCGGAGCCCTGCTGGCCCCGGCCCTGGCCGGCGCCGACCAGCCCGCCCACCGTGCGGCCCTGGCCCTGATCGCCGGCCTGCGCGGCATTGCCGAAGTCCGCAGCCAGCTGACCGCGCAGTTGACCGCCGAAGGCGTGGATGGACGCGCCGCCGCATGGGCCCTGGCCCGCCTGGGCGCCGAAGCCGAACTGCTTGAAGCCGCCCGCACTGGCAAGATCGATGCCCGCGACAATGGCTGGTACGGACTGGCAGTGCTGGCCGCCTTGGGCCAGGCCTCGCCCGCCGTCGCCGTCGCTGCCCTGGCCGGGGTCCAGGCCGAGATCGACAAGGCCAAGGCCGGTGGCAGCGCCCTGGGCGAAAAACCCGTGCGCGTCCTCGCGATCCTAGGCGACAAAGCTGCTGACCATTGGGCCCAAGCGGTGATCGACGCCGACCGCTACTGCGACCGCTTTGAGTTGCAGCGCCTGCGCAAGGCCCTGGCCGATCGCGGCAAGGACGGCGACTCCATCCGCGAGCTCAGCGCTGAGGGCCTGGTGCTGTTCGCCGACCAGCTGGTGCCGCCGCCCGCCCCGGCCAAGCCCGAAGCGGCGCCCGCCCCCGCCGCCAAAGCCCCGACCAAATCGGCGCCCGCGCCCAAGCCTGCGGCACCCATGGCCGCCGCGCCGGGAGAGCCTGCCGAGCCCGTCAGCGACGACGAAGCCGCCCTGATGGACGATCCCGAGGCCCCCGCCGGCACCCCGGTGGACTGGGTCGCCTTCGCCGCCAGCCCCGAAGCCGCAGCTCTGCCGGCCCAGGTGAAGACCTTCGCCGCCCAGCTCGGCCCGATGCTGGAGCAAATGGCGATGCGCGCCATCCGCGCGCCCCTGACCGATCTGTCCGGCCAGGAGTTCGCCGCCCTGCTGCTGCAAGTGCTGCCCCAGGCCCTGCCGCCCCAGCACGTCCAGGCCGCCCTCAGTCCCCAGGCCATTAACGCCTACCATGCCGTCTGCAAATTCCTTGCCCGCACCGGCGCCGCCACCCACGGTGACGACCTGGTCACCGGCGTGGCCCTGGTGCGCAAGGAACTGACCGCGCAAATGCGCTCCTCGGGCATCCTGGGCGGACCGGATTATTCCGACCCGGATGAAAAGAAGGTCTGACGTAAGATCATGGTAGTCGGGTTATGGGTTGCCGCGTGCCTTCTCCATACCCCATAACCCAACCACCATAACCCGTCACATGACCCTCTTCCGCCCCTGCATCGATCTTCACGCCGGTCAGGTGAAGCAGATCGTCGGCGGCAGTTTGCGCGACGACGGCGCCGGCCTGCGCACCAATTTCGTTGCCGAGCATGGCGCAGCGTGGTTCGCTGCGCGCTATCGGGCCGATGGCCTGACCGGCGGACACGTGATCAAGCTGGGTCCAAGCAATGACGAGGCGGCCCGCGCCGCCCTCGCGGCGTGGCCTGAGGGCCTGCACCTGGGTGGCGGCATCACCATCGACAACGCAGCCGGCTGGCTGAACGCCGGCGCGCAAAAGGTGATCGTCACCACCTGGCTGTTCCCGGAGGGCCGCTTCGCGCCCGAGCGACTGGCCGCCCTGGTGGCCGCGATCGGTCGCGAGCGCCTAGTGGTGGATCTGAGCTGCCGCCGCCGCGTCGAGGGCGGCTGGTACGTGGCCATCGAGCGCTGGCAGACCGTCACCGACCTTGAGCTGTCTGCGGAGACGCTGGGCAGCATCGGCCGGTCGTGCAGCGAATTTTTGATCCATGCCGCCGACGTCGAAGGCCTGTGCTGCGGCATCGATGGCGAGCTGGTGCAGCGCCTTGGCCAGTGGTCGCCCATCCCCTGCTGCTATGCCGGCGGGGCGCGACACCTGGATGACTTCACCGCCGTCGACACGCTGAGCGCCGGCCGCGTCGATCTGACCGTCGGCAGCGCGCTTGACCTCTTCGGTGGCGACGGCGTGCGCTATGCGGATGCGGTGGCGTGGAACCGCGCCCGGACCGCCACGACCGCCTGAAGAAAGAACCCATGATCACCCTGCCCCAGCCACCTGACGCCATGCTGAAAAAACTGGCGAATGATTTCCTGTTCGCCCTCGTCAATCGCGACTTCGGCATCATTTTGGGGAAGATCGATCGGGTGCATGGCATCTGGACCAGCGAGAAGCTGGTCGCGGCCCTGAACCTGGTGACCGGCAACCGCTGGGTCAGCGAGTTCATGACCATCAACAAGACCGCCGCCCCGGTGCTGAGCGGCGACGCGACCCGTTACGAGTACCAGCACCGCCTGCCCATCAATGGCTCATGGTCTGAAGCCCGCATGGTGATCCGCCTGCATCAGCAGCGTGGCGCGCAGTATTCCTTGGAGTTCGTCGGGTTTGTGAAATAACGCCGCTTGGCGGTGGGCAGGCCACCGCCAAGCGTTTTTACAGCCCATCCGCCTCAAGGCGCAGGAGCGTCTTCTCAAGTTCGTCCCGTGGGCCCTTGGCGTAACTGGTGGGCGGGACTTCCTTAAGCCAACCACGGGCGCTGGCCATGGCGCTGGAGAGTTCCTTGCGCAGTTCAGTGGCGCGGACGGCATTGCCGGCCCGCTCCCGCCGGGCGGACTGCTTGAGCAGCAGCTCCAGATTGCCAGCGATCAGGGGCATGCGCCGAGCCTGGGCGATGGCGAGAACTTCGGCATCGCCAAACTGGGCGAGGCGATCCAGGTAATAGGCTTGCAAATACGGCAGCTGATCGAGGGGACCCAAGCGGTCCTGCATGAGGGCATACTGGGCGACCAGGCCATTGAGGTCATTTGCTTGAGCGGCCTTATCCAGGTCGCGCTGCATACGGAACTGGATCATGGTCGGCGTGCCGCCGTCGACCCGATGGTCGCGGACAACGACCCAGGCCAGGAACACCGCCGCCGCGATCGGCACCATGGCCATGAACCAACGCGCATCGCCAGCGCCATCCGCCAGTTTGGTGCTGCTGGGCACGGGCACCGCGATGGCGGCCCAGCTGATCCCGCCCAGCAAGGCCAGACTGAAGACCGGACCGGGCTGACTCATGTGGCTTTCGACCATGGCATTGGCCGCCCAGCCAACCCAGCCCATCAGCAGGCCGGCGCAGATCGGTTCGTCGCGACGGCGCCACAAGGGCACCACGGTGAACCAGGCACCCGCGGCCAGCAACACCACCAAGACCAGACCGCCGTCCACGGGGATTTGCAAAAACTCGCTATGGGCGTGCTCGGCGTAGCTGGGCACCGACAGCCAGGTGCCGGGGTAGCTGGGCTGCTCGGCCAGCGTCCGGGTGGTGGCACCGACGCCGTGGCCCAGGATGGGGGCGGCTAGGCTGGCCTCCACCGCGCTACGCCAGATGTAGATGCGCTGACGGGTCGGTGGCGGAATGTCTTTGGCGATCCACACGCGGGCATCGCTCGCCGGCAGGTCACCGCGGATGTGCTCGCCGCCAACAATGACAAAGGTCTGGCCGCCAATGGCCAGCAGGCCGGCGACGATGAGCAGAGGCAATTGGGCCACGCGCGGCAGCATGAGGATGCCAGCAAAGACCATCAGGGTGAGCGCCACGGCAAAGACCGAGTAGGCCCGGTCACCGGTGGGGATGCCAAACCCCAGGAAGCCGGCCCCGACCAGCCCGCCAATCACCAGCGGGATCCAGGCCCAGGCAGTAAACAAGTGCTTGGTCTTCAAACCGGCGAGGTGACGCTTGCCCGCTATCAGCAGCATGCCGATGGGCAGGGCCAGCATCCACGTCGCTGCGCCCAGATTGAAGTTGGCATTGCCGTACGGCGGGTCGCGGCCCAGGTTGAGCCAGTCGAAGAATACCGCCGGCTTGCCGCCGCCACCGAGGATCGGGGCGGTGATCCACGACGGAGTTGGCAGCGGGCCGAGGGCCTGCATGGCGATGATCAGACTGGCGAAACCCGCCATGCCCCACATTAATCCCGGCCCGACCCGGCCAGCCCACCAGACCGCCAGGCCGATGGCGACGAACAAGCCGGCCGTGCGCTCCGCCAGCCAGATCACGCCGGGGTAGGGCGCTTCGCTCCACCCCACATGACCGAGCACCTGCCAGACCACCGCCAGCAGCAGCCAGGGCAGAGGCGAGCGCCAGGACACGGCGCCCTGCCACAAACCCTTCGCCGCCACCGCGACGCCGGCCAGCAGGCAGAGCAGCACCATGAGCATATTGACCTGCCGGCCGATGATCATGCCCGGCACGCCATAGGCCGCATAATACCAGTACCACCAGCACAGTGGAATCAGCGCCAAAGCGATCACCAGCAGCGGCCACGATGCGGCCTGGCGACCGGACAACAGCGGCGAGGGCGCTGTCGCGGGCAACGATGGGCTCACGCTGCCCGGAGCGTAGGGATTGGGGTCGGCCATAGGGACGCGGAGGGTGCCGCTTCACCGAGGGCAGGCAACGGGGGAGAGGGGAATGCTCGAATGCTCGAATGGGCTTCGAGGGTGACTACACGATGCCCCCATCCGAGATCGAAATGCCGCGCATGGTCATTTTCAGCTCTTCGCTGTTGGGCGAGGCATTCAGCGCGGTTTCCATGGAGATCTTCTTCTCTTTGTAGAGACGGGCGAGGGCCCGGTTGTAGGTTTCGTTGGTGTCGGTGTCGCGGGCCAGGGCGTCGGCAACCTTGTTGTCCTCGCCTTCCAGGATCATCTTCTTGATGATCGGGGTGACGAACATCACCTCGACCGCTGGGATCATGGGCTGCTCTTTCATGGTCGACGGCAGCAGCTTCTGATTGAGGATGCAACGCAAATTGAAGGCCATCGAGGTGCGGATCTGGCCGTGCTTGGCCGTCGGGAACAGGTCCAGGATGCGGCCAATGGTCTGGGCTGCGCCCGAGCTGTGCACCGTGCCGAAGACCAGATGACCAGTCTCGGCAGCGGTCAGGGCGGTTTCGAAAGTCTCGGCGTCGCGCATTTCACCCACCAGCATCACGTCCGGGTCTTCGCGCACGGCGCTGCGCAGGGCTTCCTGGAAGTTGATCACGTCCAGGCCGATCTCGCGCTGGTTAATCAGGCACTTGTCGTCGGTGAAGACGTACTCGATGGGGTCTTCAATGGTGATGATGTGGGCGCGGCGCTTGCTGTTGATGTCGTTCAACACCGAGGCGATGGTCGTGCTTTTGCCGGATCCGGTAACGCCGCCCACCAGCACCAGTCCCTGCTCGAAGTCGGCACATTTGGCCACTGCGGCCGGCAGCATCAATTCCTCGTAGCTGGGGATGCGGGGCTTCACCCGGCGGATGGCAGCTGACAGCTTGCTGCTCTGCTTGAAGGCGTTGACGCGGTAGCGGCCGATGCCGTCCAGGGCATAGCTGAAGTCGGCGTAGCCGCGCTTGGCCAGGTCCTCATGATGACGCTCAGAGAACATCGGCAGCAACAGCGAGTTGGTGTCCTCGTCGGACAGAGGCGGGCTCTTCATGCGCACCAGGTCGCCTGAGATGCGGAAGATAGGCGGTTCGCCAACCTTCAGATGCAGGTCGCTGGCGTTGTGCTTGGCCATCATCTGGAAGAGTTCATTGATCTTCATGGGATCCGGCAGACCTGGGGTAGGGGTTCAGAATAGTGGTTTAGCGGCTGCTGCCGCTGGCGGAATGGGGGGCAGGCGCGAACGCAGGCTGTGTATGGCGCGGGGCCACGCGGGCGCCCCAATGGCCCTCGGTCAAGGGCCGGAACACCGGAGCGGCCCGCTGAGGCGGGCCGCTTTTTCCATGCCGAGTGCAACTCGACGCTCGCAGGCGGCCCTTATCCGAGGGCCATTGGAGGGCGCCCCTTGCCGCCACGCCCCAGGCCGGTGCAGTGCCCCACGTGCCAACCCGGACCCTGATCATCATCGCGGCCATCGTTCTGGTGGGCTTGGTCCTGGTCTTCAAAGTGCGGATCTACGCCGTAGGCTTCAAATACCTGTTGGTCTTTGCTGCTTTATTGACGCTGCTGTGGCTCTTGGGCCGGGTCCGGCGCTAGATTGTTTTCGATTGCCGCGCCGGTCATAGGCTGCGGCCCATGACCAGACCCGCCTTCCGTTCTGCCGGCAATGTCCGCTCGCTGCCGGTCACCTTGTGGACCTCGCGGCTACTGCGCGCGTGCCGGGGCGAGGTCCAGGAGCGGCCGCCCGTCTGGTTGATGCGCCAAGCGGGACGGTACATGCAGCATTACCGTGGCATCCGCAGCTCCCGCAGCTTCCTTGAGCTGTGCAAGGAACCGGCCGCGGCCGCAGAGGTGACGCTGTATGCCCGTGAGTGGCTGGGCGTCGACGCAGCGATCATCTTCAGCGACATCCTGGTGGTGCTGGAGGCCCTTGGCCTGCCCCTGGAGTTCAGTACCGGCGATGGCCCGCGCCTGCCCCGGGCCATCCGCGACGCCACCGCTGTGGACGCCTTGCGCGATCCGCGCGCCGCCGCCGCCGACCTGGGCTATGTCGGCGATGCCATCCGTGCGACCGTCGCCGGGCTCCCCGCCGACATCCCGTGCATCGGTTTTTGCGGCGCGCCCTTCACCTTGGCCGCCTATGCCATTGAAGGCGGCGGCAGCCGGCAGTTCGCCCGCACCCGCAGTTTCATGTACCAGCAGGGGCCGGCCTGGCACCGCCTGCAGGCGCGCCTGGCGAGCACCTGCGCCGCCCATTTGGGCAACCAGATCGAAGCCGGAGCCAGCGCCGTGCAGATCTTCGACTCGTGGGTCGGCTGCCTGACCCGGGTCGATTTCAGCGAATTCGTCGCGCCGCACCTGACCGCCCTGGTCGAGACCCTGCCCGCCGGCATCCCGGTGATCCTGTTTGGCCACGGCAGCAACCACCTGATCGATCTGATCACCGACTGCGGCGCCGACGTCATCGGCGTCGATCAGGCCACCGATCTAGACGCCGCCTGGGCCCGCTGCGGCGGCCCCGAGCAGATCGCCGTGCAAGGCAACCTGGACCCTGCGTTGCTGCTGGCCGACTGGCCACGCCTGCGCGCCGCCACCCAAGAGGTACTCGACGCCGCTGCCGGCCGGCCGGGACACATCTTCAATCTTGGTCACGGCATCTTGAAGGAGACGGATCCGGAGCGGGTGCGGGAGATGGTGAAATATGTGCAGGACAGCCGTCGCGAGGTCGAAGAATAAGGACAGCCAAGGACAGCCAAGGACAGCCAAGGACAGCCAAGGACAGCCAATACAGTCGCGAGGTCGCGGCGTCGCGGGGTCGCGGGGTCGAAGGATAAGGACAGCCAATACAGCTGCGGGGCCGCGGGGTCGGAGGATAAGGACGGCCAATACAGTCGCGGGGTCGCGGGGTCGCGGGGTCGGAGGATAGGGACAGCCAATACCGTCGCGAGGTCGTGGCGTCGACAGCGACATCAACAGCGACACTCGCAACGCTGTGGCTGTCTGAATTTCGACACCGCGACACCGCGACACCGTGACACCGCGACGGCCGTTGTATCAAGACCTCGCGACGGCTGTTCAGCTTACCCGGGCTTCACCCGCTCCACGATCTCCAGCCCATGTCCCGACAGTGACGCGATGGGCCGGTCGCTGGCGGTGACCAGGCGCATGCGGCGGACGCCGAGGTGGTGCAGGATCTGGGCGCCGATGCCGTATTCGCGGTGGTCCATTGCCATGCCGGGGATGGGGGCGTCCTGGCGGGGGCTGCCCAGGGCGGCGAGCTGGGCGTGCAGACCGCGCCCGTTGGCATCGTGCATGTACAACAGCACGCCGTCCTCGGCCTCGGCGATCTGCTTCAAAGTGGTGCCCACTGGCACCGGGCCGGCCTGGCCGAAGACGTCGGCCAGCGCCATGGCCTTCTGCACCCGCACCAGCACTGGCACGTCCACCTCGTTGCCGGGTCGCAGCCGCTCACCCTTCACCAGCGCGAGGTGGTGCTCGCGGGTGACCTGGCTGAAGTAGCTGTAGGCGCGGACCTGGCCCCACGGCGTGTCGAGCAACGCCTCGGCCACCGCATCCACCAGACGCTCGCGGGTTTCGCGCCAGCTGATCAGGTCGGCGATGGTGGCCAGCAACAGGCCATGCTCGGCGGCATAGGCGCGCAGATCCGGCAAGCGGGCCATGGTGCCATCTGGCTTCATGATCTCGCAGATCACCGCCGCCGGGGTGCAACCGGCCAAGCGCGCCAGATCCACCGCCGCTTCGGTATGACCGGCCCGGACCAGCACGCCGCCATCGCGAGCCCGCAGCGGAAAGACGTGGCCAGGCACCACGATGTCTTCGGGGCGGGCCTCAAGGGCGGTGGCCACGGCGATGGTGCGGGCGCGGTCGGCGGCGCTGATGCCGGTGGTGACGCCTTCCCGCGCCTCGATCGACGAGGTGAAGGCGGTGCCATGGCGGCTGTGGTTGCTGGTGGTCATCAACGGCAGGCCCAGCCGGTCGCAGATGCGCCCCTCCATCGCTAGGCAGATCAGGCCGCAGGCCTTGGTGGCCATGAAGGCGATGGCCTTGGCGTCGGCATGCTGGGCGGCGATCACCAGATCACCTTCGTTTTCGCGGTCTTCGTCGTCGACCAGGACGATCTGTTCGCCGCGGCGGATGGCAGCGATCACCTGGGGCATGGGGGCAAAGGTCATGGGTCGGCAGTGTTGGGCCGGGCGGCGCTTGGGAAGGGGCCGCAACGTCCCGGCCGCCGGGCTGTGACGGGTCATTTTTGTCGTTTTTCCCTGTCATATCCCCGGGACATCACCGTTCTTGAGGCAGAGAACCCAGCCATGAATGCCACCGCCGACACCGACCTGATCGAACTGGAC
>JBBQTJ010000073.1:0-12614 GCA_038213315.1 Planctomycetota bacterium | reverse complement strand
GGCGCTCCCAGGAATGCCGCTGGCGTGGATCGTACTCAGTTGACCATCCCGCCCCATGTCCGCCTCTGATACTGATCTGGTTGTGATCCTCGGTGCCGGCGCGGCGGGCCTGTTCTGCGCCATGACGGCCGGGGGCCTGGGGCGTCGGGTGGTGGTGTTGGATCACAACAGCCAGGCGGGCAAAAAGATCCTGATCAGCGGCGGCGGGCGGGCCAACTTCACCAATCTGACGGTGGCGCCGACGCACTTCCACAGCGGCAATCCGCATTTTTGCACCTCGGCGCTGAAACGCTATCCCTCTTCTGAGTTCATCGCCCTGGTGGAGCGCCACGGCATCCCCTGGCACGAGCGCGAGCACGGTCAGCTTTTCTGCGATCGCAGTGCCAAAGATCTGGTGGCGATGCTGGTCGATGACTGCACGACGGCGGGGGTCGAGCTGCGCCTGGGCACGCGTATCGATGGCGTGACGCGCAGCGATGACGGGTTTGTCATCGCCACCGCGACTGGTCCACTGGTGGCGCGGGATCTGGTCCTGGCCACCGGTGGCCTGTCGATCCCGACCCTCGGGGCCAGCGACTTGGGCTATCGCCTGGCGCAGCAGTTCGGGTTGACGGTCACCGCCACCGCGCCGGCCCTGGTGCCTTTCACGCTGCATCCCGATGACCTAGCCATGACTGGGCCGCTCAGCGGCATCGCCGTCCCGGCCGAGGTCTCCTGCAATGGTCGGAGTTTTCGCGAGAACCTGCTCTTCACCCACGGCGGCCTGAGCGGCCCGTGCATCCTCCAGATCAGCACCTGGTGGTCGCCCGGGGACACGGTGCAGATCGATCTATTGCCGGATCAGGACCTGGCCGAGTTGCTGCGCAGCGCGAAGCGGACGGGGGCGAAGCAGAACCTGCCCAATCTCTTGGCGACCCTGCTGCCCCGGCGACTGGTCACCGCGTGGGTCGAACGGCACCATCTGCCGGACAGCGTCCATCATCTTACCGAGGCCGACCTGACGAACATCGCCGCGGTCTTCCACCGCTGGCCGCTGCGCCCCGCCGGCACCGAAGGCTACCGCAAAGCCGAGGTCACCCGCGGTGGCATCAGCACCGACGAACTATCATCCAAGACCATGGGCGCGAAGAACGTCCCCGGCCTCTACGCCATCGGCGAAGTGGTCGACGTCACCGGCTGGCTGGGCGGTTACAATTTCCAATGGGCCTGGGCCTCGGGCCACGCGGCGGGGACGGCCTTGGGGAGCTGAGGTACGATGGCCTTGCTGGCAGCGCCGGCAGCTAGGCGCTTAAATTCATTGATCATGGATACGATATCACCATGGCCACCCTCCTCATCCGCGATCTCGATGACAGCGTCCGCGACGCACTGCGGGTTCTGGCACAACGGCACGGACGCCTCAGTCGAGGCCGAAGTCCGTGATATTTTGCTGCGCCAAGCCAAATCCGATCAGCGCATAAACTGGGATGAGGCTGTGACGGTTGCCTCTGGGAACACGGGGTCGGTAACTCGCGATCTCATCAACAGCACCTACGACGAACCCGGCGCATGACCACTGACCACAGTGCGCATCTTCTTCGGAACACCGAGCGGACCATGAGCGTGGCCGGTCGCAGAACTTTTGCTTCATTGCTGCCTCAGACGGCACGGCCGGCGACACGCTACAACGTCGGTTGTGGCGTTGTGGTCCATGGAGCCTTACAAAATACTTGATATGTAAGGCGATTTCCTTATCCTATCCATAGAGGGTAAGGACGAGTATGCCCACCATGACCATCACGTCGAAACGGCAGGCGACTCTTCCTCGTGAATTATGCGAAGAATTGGGCGTTCACGCCGGCGATCATCTGGATGTCGAGCGCGCTGTCGTGGATGGTCACGCCGTGTGGGTTCTGAGGCCTCGCCATCTAGATTGGTCCTGGATTGGCTCCGCTAAGCCTGCGGCAGGCATCTCCCACGACATGGACGCCATCCGTGCGTCCATTGGTCGAGGCGTGGCCGAAAGGCGTGCGTGAACTTGGGGCTCGACACGTCGGTGGTGTTGCGCTTGCTGACTGGCCAGCCGGCCGAGTTGGCGGAGATTGCCCAGCGACGCCTGGAGCAGGCGCATGCAGACGGAGATACGGTGGTCATCTCTGACCTCGTCCTGGCTGAGTGCTATTATGCGCTAGTGCATCATTACCAGTTCGCCAAGGAAGACGCTCGGTCGAAATTACACCACATGGCGAACTCCGGCACCGTCGTGATTGATCCAAGCGAGGCGCGCGCGGCCTTGAACAAGACTCACGGTGCTGGATTAGTGGACCGGCTCATTCTGCATCGGTACCGCGCTGGCCAGGCCTCGACCCTGACTTTTGACAAAGCGTTAGGCGCTGCCGGTGCGACCCGTCTGAAAACCAAGGGCTAAGCACCAGCCGACCGGCCCTTCCCTGAGCCACGAGGCAACGCAGATGAAGTCACCTGCCCTGTCGCTAAATCCGCAGCGTCCCCGCCGCCAGCCGGGCCCGGAAATCCCCATAAGCCGAGGCCAGCCCTTCGGCCAAACTCAGGCCCGGGGTCCAGCCCAGGGCGCTCAGCCGGGAACTGTCCAGCAGCTTGCGCGGCGTGCCGTCCGGTTTGCTGCGGTCCCAGCGCAGTTCGCCGCGATGTCCGGTGACCTGCTGGATGCGGGTGGCGAGCTCGGCGATGGTGACTTCCTGGCCGCTGCCCAGATTGAAGCAATCGTTGGGCGTGGTGCCGGGCTGCCCATGGTCGAGCAGGTGGAGGATGCCGGCGGCGGCGTCGTCGCTGTGCAGGAACTCGCGCCGGGCGCTGCCGGAACCCCAGACCGTCACCGGGGCATGGCCGGCGGCCGCGGCCTCGTGGAAGCGACGCAGCAAAGCCGGCAGCACGTGGGAGTCCTCGGCGTGATAGTTGTCGCCGGGCCCGTACAGATTGGTCGGCATGGCCGAGATCCAGCGCGTGCCGTATTGGCGGTTGCAGCTCTCCACCAGCTTCAGGCCGGCGATCTTGGCCACGGCGTAGGGCTCGTTGGTCTGCTCAAGCGCTCCACTAAGGAGGTGCTCTTCGCGCATCGGCTGCGGGCAGTCCCGGGGATAGATGCAGGACGAGCCAAGGAAGACCAAGCGCGGCGTGCCCGCTAGGCGGCAGGCCTCGATCACATTGCCGGCGATCATCAGGTTGCTGAGGATGAAGTCATAGCGGAATGCGTTGTTGGCGCGGATGCCGCCGACCTTGGCCGCCGCCACCACCACCTCGCCGGGGCGATGGCTGGCCACCCAGCGCTGCACGGCGCCGCCGTCCATCAGGTCCAGGTCGCTGCGACTCGGGGTCAGGGCCGCTCGGCCACGGGCCCGAGCCAGGCGGGCGATGGCCGAGCCGACCAGGCCACTGGCGCCGCAGATCCACAGGGGTCCGTCACTCATCGTTGTGTCCCAGGCTGATGCCGTGATCGCGGGCGATGCGCTCTTGGCGGGCCAGGTCCAGGTCGTGCACGACCATTTCGCGGCAGAGTTCTTCCACCGGCGTGGTCGGTGCCCAGCCCAGCTTGGCCTTGGCCTTGCTCGGATCGCCCAGCAGGGTTTCGACCTCAGTAGGGCGGAAATAGCGCGGATCGATGCGAACTATGGTGCGACCGCTGGTGCGATCGATACCGCGTTCATCCACCCCTGCACCCTCCCAAGCCAGGTCGAAGCCGGCGTGACCGGCCGACAGTTCTACAAAGCGCCTGACGCTGATCTGCCGGCCGGTGGCCAGCACGAAGTCTTCGGCCTTGTCTTGCTGCAGCATGCGCCACATGCCCTCGACGTAATCGCGGGCGTGGCCCCAATCCCGCAGGCTGTCGACATTGCCCAGCCATAGGCATTCATCCAGGCCGTGGTGCATCCGCGCCATGCCGCGGGTGATCTTGCGGGTGACGAAGGTTTCGCCCCGGCGCGGGCTCTCGTGATTGAAGAGGATGCCATTGCAGGCGTACATGCCGTAGGCCTCGCGGTAGTTCACCGTGATCCAGTAGGCGTACATCTTGGCCACGGCATAGGGGCTGCGCGGATAGAATGGCGTGGTTTCGCGCTGCGGTTTCTCTTGCACCAGGCCGTACAGCTCACTGGTCGAGGCCTGATAGATGCGGGTCGACTTCTCAAGCTTGAGGATGCGCACCGCCTCCAGCAGGCGCAACGTGCCCAGGCCGTCGCAGTCGGCGGCGTACTCGGGCATCTCGAAGGAGACCTGCACGTGGCTCATGGCGCCCAGATTATAGATCTCGTCCGGTTGTACCTCCTGGATGATGCGCAGCAGGTTGGTCGAATCGGTGAGATCGCCGTAATGCAGAGCCAGATGCCGGTTCTGCTCGTGTGGGTCCTCGTAGAGGTGGTCGATGCGACCGGTATTGAAGGATGAGGCGCGGCGCTTGATACCGTGCACCGCATAGCCTTTGCCAAGCAGCAGCTCGGCCAGATAGGATCCGTCCTGACCGGTGATGCCGGTGATGAGTGCTCGTTTCATGGGGTGGTCATACGCAGGATCCGCCGTGAGCGCCAGTGCGAGCAGAGGGGGGACACTCGCAGCACCCTGCCCCAACCCAGCAGCCCTGCGGCAGCTGCACGCCAGCCGTTCCAGCCGTCGCGGCTCCCATCTTGCCGCCGGGCGGTGACCTCTACCCTACGCTTCGCACCACATCGCCGATCCCGGCTCCGGTGCCCTGCACACGGAGTCTCCAGATGGCGCGAAATCCCGGCAACAAGGTGGTCCTCGGCCTGCAATGGGGCGATGAAGGTAAAGGCAAGGTCATCGACGTCCTGGCCCACCACTCGGAAGTGGTGGTGCGTTGCCAGGGCGGCGCCAATGCCGGACACACCGTGGTGGTCGGCGGCCGCAAGACCGTCTTGCACTTGCTGCCCTCGGGCGTGCTGCATGAGCATGCCGTCTGCGTCATCGGCAATGGCGTGGTCATTGATCCGGTGGCCCTGGGCCAGGAGCTGGACGACCTCTTGTCCGGTGGCTGCGATCCCACCCACCGGCTGAAGATCAGCGACCGCGCCCATCTGGTCCTGCCCTGCCACCGCGCCATCGACGCGGCCCAGGAAATCGCCAAGGGCGCCGGCAAGGTCGGCACCACCCTGCGCGGCATCGGCCCCTGCTATACCGACAAGGCCGCCCGGCATGGCCTGCGCTGCGGTGAGCTGGCCGACTGGGACGCTTTCGGCGCGCGGCTGCGCGAGCGCCACGTCGCCGCCAATGCCCAATTGGTGGCGCTGGGCTCGCCGCCGTTGGACATCGAGGCCGAGATCGCCCGCATCATGCCGGCTCTGCGCCGTCTGGCGCCCCTGGTGGCGGACACCGCCGCCTTCTTGCATCAAAGCGTCGGCACCGGCAAGCAGTTCCTCTTTGAGGGCGCCCAGGGCGTGATGTTGGACATCGACTACGGCACCTACCCGTTCGTCACCAGCAGCAACACCGGCATCGGCGGGGTCATCACCGGCTCGGGCCTGTCGCACAAGCAGCTGGGCGAGGTCATCGGCGTGGTCAAGGCCTATACCACGCGGGTTGGCTCCGGCCCCTTCGTGGTTGAGCTGGACAACGCCCGGGGCGAGGCCCTGCGCCAACGCGGGCGCGAGTTCGGCGCCACCACCGGTCGTCCGCGTCGCTGCGGCTGGCTCGACCTGGTCGCTGTGCAGTTCGCCTGCCGCCTTAATGGCGTGGACAGCATCGCCCTGACCAAGCTCGACATCCTCACCGGCGAGCCCGAGATCCCGGTGTGTGTCGCCTACGAGCTGGATGGCCGGCGCATCGACACCGTGCCCGCCCGCTTGGAAGACTTGGCCCGGGTCAAGGCGGTCTACCAGATCCTGCCCGGCTGGACCGAGGCCCTGGGCTCCTGCCGCACCTTCGAGGCCCTGCCCAAGGCCGCCCGGGACTACATCCGTATGATCGAGACCACCCTGCGGGTGCCGGTGCGCTGGATCGGCACCGGACCGGGACGGGACGAAACGGTGGTCATCCCGTGATTCGACGGCCGGTCGCTGCGACCGCGGTCGTGTGCCGCTGGACTCCCTCGGGGGCGACGGCACCCTTGAGCCACCTGTGACTGACGTCGTCTCCTCCATATCCAAAGCGGATCCAGTGGTGGCCTGCATGGCGGCTGGCCTGGATCCGGCACGGCTGCCGCGCCATGTGGCCATCATCATGGATGGCAATGGACGCTGGGCGCGCAAGCTGGGCTGGGATCGCACGCGCGGCCACCAGAAGGGCGCCGATGTGGTGCGCGACGTGACCACCGCCAGCGTCCGCCTGGGGGTGCAACGCCTGACCCTGTTCGCCTTCAGCAGCGAGAACTGGGCCCGCCCACGCCGGGAAGTGGATTTCCTGATGGACCTGCTGCGGCGCTTCCTGGCTGCCGAATTGCCGACCTTGCAGGACAACGACGTGCGCCTGACGGCCATCGGCCGCCTGGGTCAGCTGCCGGCCGAGGTGCGCCGCACCTTGGATGCCACCATTGCCGCCACTGCCGGCAATCGCGCGATGACCTTGTGCCTGGCCCTGAGCTATGGCGGACGTGACGAGCTGGTCGACGCCACCCGGTCGCTGGCCGCCCGCGTTGCCCGTGGCGAGCTGCGGCCCGAGGATATCGACGCCAGCACCCTGCAAGCTCATCTCTACGCGCCCGAGGCTGCCGACGTGGACGTGGTGATCCGGACGGCGGGCGAGCAGCGCATGTCCAATTTCCTGCCTTGGCAGGCCATCTACGCCGAATACGTGACCGCGGCGCCGTGCTGGCCCGACTTCTCGCTGCCGCATTACCATGCCGCCTTGCGGGACTTCCAGGGCCGTGAACGCCGTTTCGGAGGCGTGTAAGCGAGCGCATGCTGATCCCCGACCGCCTGCGCGAGCTGCTCGACGACGGCATCATCCAGGAAATCCTCCGTCCACTTAAAAGTGGCAAAGAGGCCGCTGTTTTCGTGGTCGTCGCCGACGGCGTCACGGTCGCCGCCAAAGTCTACAAACAGGCCGATAAGCGAAACTTCCGCCAGCGCGCCGATTACACCGAAGGGCGCAACACCGGCGACAGCCGCGAACAGCGCGCCATCTCCAATGGCAGCAAGTTCGGCAAAGCGCGCAGCGAAGCCGCCTGGCAGGACAGCGAAGCTGCAGCCATGCGTGTGCTTCACGCCGCCGGGGTGCGCATTCCCAAGCCCCTCGCCAACTGCGATGGTGTCTTGTTGATGGAGCTGGTGCGTGGCGCCGACGGTGGCCCGGCGCCCCAGCTCGGCGCGAGCCGCTTCACCCGCGACCAGGCGCTGCGCGTCCACTACGACATCATGCAGCAAATCGCGCGCATGCTCTGCGCTGGCTACGTGCACGCCGATTTATCGGAGTTCAATATCCTCGACGCCGTCGAGGGCGCGGTGATCATCGACCTGCCGCAGGCCGTGGACGCTGCGCGCAACAACAACGCCAAGCGCCTGCTAGTGCGCGACGTCGCCAGCATCACCCGCTTCTTCAGCCGCTTCGCCCCCGAGCTGCAACGCAGCGCCTATGGCGAAGAGCTGTGGCTGATGCATCAGCACGGCTCCTTGCGCCCCGACAGCAAGCTGACCGGTCGTGTCCAGGCCGCCCGCGGCGTGGTCGATGCCCAGATCGTTTTGCGGGCCATCGAAGATGCCAAGCGCGACGCCGCCAAGCGCGAAGAGATCAAGCGCGCGCGCGCCAAGCCGTAGTCCGTGGCCGGCTGCGGCCGGATCGCCTACCGCAAATCCTGATAGATCTGATCAGCCCAGGCTGAGGCGATGGTGCTAAGGAAGGTGGTATTGGCCAGATCCAGCAGAAAACGTGGATTTTCGCTGGTTCTGCCAGGCAAGTACAGGATGTCACCGCGCTTGACCACGGTGTCGGGTAGGCGGCCGGCAAGAATACCGTCAAGGTCGATGCGGGCGGCCAAGGGCTTGGAACGCGAGCCACGCACCAGGATCAGACGGTCGATATAGGCGTCTGGGGTGTAGCCGGCAGCCAGGGCGATGGCCTTGCTGATGGTGATCGGGCCACGCAGCGAATACGAGCCTGGCGCATTCACCGCGCCCAGGATGTAGACCATGCGGTCGCTGACGGCCGGCACGTATAAGTAGTCGCCCGAGTGCACGGTGATATTGTAGCGGGTATCGCCGCGCACGATCAGGGCTTCAAGGTCCACGGGTAGCAGGCGGCCCTGGCGTACATACATCGCGCCGCTGAGGTCGGCGAGGCTGATGGTGTCCTCCAGGCCGGCGCGCAGCACGGGACCACCGCTGGCGGCGATCAGATCGAGGATGCGTTCGCTGCCGCGCAGAATCACCGGGCCGGGTCGTTCGACCTCGCCCAGGACCAGGGCGCGGGGACTGGACATGCTCAGGGCCCGGACTTCCACGATGGGTTCCCGGTACCAGTCGGCCATCAACGGGGCGAGGCCGGCCGCGACTTCCTGTTGGGTCTTGCCGGCCGCCATGAAGCCGACCGTGGCAGGCTCGACGTAGATGCGGCCATCCAATCCGACCGGGCAGTTCTGGGCCGCCGGGGCGCCCACCACTTTCACCTCCAGGATGTCCCCGGGTCCCAGGGCGGCGAGCGGGCGGGGTTCATCCGGCGGTAGCCGCTCGGGCAGCGAGGTCATGGCCGGCGTGACGCTGGCCAGCCGGTCGACCTCGTGGGCGCAGGCGGTGAAAACCAATACGACGAGGGCCAACAGCAGGACGCGCATGCTCTGACCCTATCACGGCAGGGGCGGTAGTCGACCCGTTCCGGTCCTGCGCGGCTCGCTGGCCGCCCCGGCGGCGAGGGCCGCCACGGCGCCGACCAAAATCATCCAGGTCGCCAGGGTCTTGGTCTGGACCAGGATACGTTCCCACTGGCCATGGGCATACACCAGGCAGAGCGCGACCATCACCCCCGCGGCGAAGCCCCCCGCGACTTCGCGACGGCGGCGCCAGGCGACGCTGGCGGCGGTGATCACCGTGGCCGTGGCAAAGATCAGCAGCGCGCTGAGGGAGGGCCACCCGCCTTCGGCGAGATGCAGCCAATACCAGCTTTCGACCAGGGCATTGCTGCGGTAGGTGTCCTCGTCGTAGCGGTGACCGCGTTCCTGGTCCCAGTCTTCGATCACGCGACTGTATATGCCCAGGGGCCGGCTGTTGGCGACGCCGTAGTTGTTCCAGCCGATGCCGCTCCACGGGTGGTCGCGCAACATCTCCGCTGACTGTCGATTGAGCACCTCGCGGAAGTCTTCGACCCCGGTGTCTCCGCCGGCCAGACGGGCGCGTAGGGCGATGGAGTCGTAGCTGAGGGCCAGCATCGCGGTTCCGGCCAGGGCCAGGGCGACCATGCCGATGGCGACCTGGCGGCTGGGCCGCTGCAGCAGACGCACCAGCAGCACCACGCCGATGCCGATGGCGATGGCGGCCAGGGCGGCGCGGGACAGGGTCATGATCACCAGGGCGCCGGCCCCGGCCACGGCGGTCAGCGCAGTGATGATGGCGCGGCGCGGTTCGCCGGGCGTCATGGCCGCACCCAGCAGGGGCAGGGCCAACAGGTACGACCACATCGCCAGGGGATTGGGATGCTCGAACCAGGCCATGACGCGCCATTGGCCCAGGCCATAGCGGTGCCACACGCCGATGGTCAGTTCGATCAACAAGGCAGCGGTCATGGCGGCCAGCAGGGCGCGCAGATCCTCGCGGTCGCGCAACGCCAAGCCTACCGCCAGCAGCAGCAGCACCGCCTTGGTGTATTTAAAAACCGCCATGCCGACATAGCCCAGATCCAGTGCATGCAGGGTGCCCGGCAGGCTGGCCAGGCAGTAGCCGCCCCACAAGGCGGCCAGGATCAGGACGACGCTGCGTCCGCCAAGGCGTCCACTGATCAGCGCCCAACCGATCAGGCCCAGAGACACCATGTCCGACAGCGAGCACTCCCAGCCACGCACGTGTCCCCGGTAGGAGTCATGGCTGAAGATGGTCAGGGTCGACCAGCCCTTGGGCAGGGCGGTCATCAGCACCAGGCCAGCCAGGCACCAGCGGCGCAGGCGCGGATAGGTGGTCAGGGCGACCGCCAGCACTGGCGCGAAGGCCAGATAGCCCACCAGGCACAAGGCGATCTTGATCAGGTCGAGCAGCATGGCGGGGGGCCAGTGTGCGCAGCAGGTGCGGCGTGCGAAGGGCGAAGTGCGCGGCGGCGTGCGTCAGCAGGCGCTCGGTGACTGACATCTCGACCGCCTCGCCTGCTTAGCTAGATTCGACGACCGAACCGTGGCCCGCTATCATCATTTTCTATGGACCGTGTTCCTGTGCCTCGCCGACCTGGTGGCGGTGGTCGGGGGCTTGCAGGTCGCGTTGTGGTGGCGCTCGCGCTCGGACGCCATCGATCCCAGCGTCCAGGTGTGGGCGGGTCTAGTCGCGCCGCTTTTCCTGGTGGCGATGACGGCCGCCGGCGCCTATCGCCAGCACGAGCGTGGTGGCTTAGCGGGCCGGCTGCACTCAGCGGGCATTGGCTGGGCAGTGACAGTGGCGATCGCCTTCCTAGGCGCCTATTTCGCGGGCTTGGCCAAGCCTCTGCCGCGCCTGGCGGTGGGTCCATGGGTGCTATGGTGTTGTTTGGCCCTGCCGGCGATCCGTTTGGCAGCGTGGACGGCGGCCCAGTGGATGCGCCGCTACGGTGTCGGCCATGAAGAGGTGGTGCTGGTCGGCCCCTTGGCGGCCCTGCGGCGGCAGGTCGCGCTGTGGGCCGACGACCACACCACGTCCCTGCACCCGGTGGCCTTGCTGGTGCATGGCGATGACGATCCGCGGGTCATGCCCACAGTGCCGCGTCTCAGCACCGTCGACACCTTGGCCACCGACTGCGTACGCCTGGGCGCCAGCCGGGTGGTGGTGGTGGTGCCCTTGGCCGCAGTCGAGGTGATCGTTGCCCAGGTGCGGGCAGCGCTGTTGCGCACCGCGGTGCTGGTGAGCTGCGTATTGACCATCGATGAGCGCACTCTGCTTGGCCTGCAAGTGGGTCAGCTGGCCGGTCAGCCGGTCTTGGACCTGGATGCCAGCCCGTGGAGCCCGGGCGACCGCCTGCTCAAACGCGGCGAGGATCTGGTGCTGGGCGTGCCGCTGCTGCTGCTGTTCGCCTTGCCGATGGTCGCCATCGCTGCGGCGGTGCGGCTGTCCGGCCCGGGGCCGCTGCTCTTCGTGCAGACCCGCCATGGGCTGCATGGTCGGCCGATCCGCGTGTTGAAATTCCGCACCATGGCCGTGGCCACGGATGGTCTGGCCGAGGCTGGCCACGAGACCCGCGCCGATGGCCGCTTCGCCGCGGCGCTGCCCGGGGATATGCGCGTCACGACGCTGGGCCGCTGGCTGCGCCGCACCAGCCTCGATGAGCTGCCCCAGTTCTGGAACGTGGTGCGTGGCGAAATGAGCCTGGTCGGGCCGCGGCCCCATGCCCTGGAGATGAACCAGCAATGGGCCGAACGACTCCCCGAGCTGATGGTGCGACACTGCGTGAAGCCGGGCATCACCGGCCTGGCCCAGGTCAGCGGCGCCCGGGGCCGGGCAGACTTGACCTCCAGGATCCGCCGGCGCGTCGACTACGACCTTGAATACATCAGGCGCTGGTCGCTGTGGCTGGACCTGTCGATCCTGGCGCGCACCAGCATCACCGGGTTCTGGACGCGGGAGCCATGATTGCGGCCAACGCGGCCAGCAGTCCCGCCCGGGTCTGGGGCCGCGGGACCGGCGCATCAGGCGGCGGGTCCCCGTGCTGCGTCCACCCCAGGGCGATGATGCAGATCCGTGCCGAGCGTTCCCGCAGTTCGGCCATCAACCCGGGGTCTGCGCCCGCGCCAAGCATGGCGACGCCCACGGGCCGGTCGCCGGCTTGGGCGGCATCCACGCACAGCTTCACCGTCGCGCCATCGCTAGCCAGCACCGCATGGCGCAAGGTGCGTGCCAGGCTGCTGGCCGAGGCCTCGGCCTTGGGCAGGAAGTCTAGGGCGCCAGCGCGCATCGCCGCGCGATCGAAACCGGGATCCGCGTGCCAGGTCAGGAAGACCATCGGCGCCGTGCAGCCCGCCGCCTGCAAGCGCTTGGCCAGCTCAAGACCATCGCCCTGATCAAGTCGCCAGTCGATCAGGCAGATATCGACTTGTAGCCCACCCTGCCAGGCTTGAAGGGCCTTGTCACGGCTGCCGGCATTGGCCAGGACGAAGGCCGGCAGATCGCTGTCGCCGACCACCCCCAGCAGCAGGCGCGCGACGCGCTCCAGATCGTCAGGGTCGTCATCGACCACCATCACGCGAATGAGGCCGGGGTGGTCCATGGTCAGACCACAACATGCGCCCAGACGGGGATGGGCGCAGCGCGAAGTTGAAACTCAGGGTCGAAGCGCAGGCGGCGGGGTGCGCTGCACCACCAAGGACCGGACCAGCACGGTGCGCTCCTCCTGCCTGGTTGATTGGCACCATGCCCCGCCGCCCTAGCCTCGAAGCATGGTTGACGAGCTCAGCGGTGGCAATCCCGGGTGGCGGCACGTGATGATGGCGCTGGCCCTGCGACGGTATCCTTTGCTGTCGGGGGCCGGGACGGTGGCCAATCATCGCTGGGTTC
>JBBQTJ010000072.1:0-12669 GCA_038213315.1 Planctomycetota bacterium | reverse complement strand
AGGCGGGCCAGGACGCCAGAGTTGCTGAGCACCAGCAGGCCGCCGGCGTGGGCGCACAGGGCCGGCGCGCGGGTCCCAGACCAGCCCCAGCCGAAATTGCCGGCGCCGGGCAGACGGGTGACCAGGGTGTTCCAGACCGGTTTGCCGGTATGCAGGGCGAAGGCAAGGACGCGCAGTTCATTACCGCCTTCGCCCGCAGTAATCTGGGATACCACCACCAGATCACCGACGCTGACGACTTCCGACAGGGCCATGGTGCCGGTGGCCTCGGCCTCGTGCCGCCAGCGCAGGTCGCCATTGCGGTCCACGGCTACCACGGTGAGGCGCTGATCACTGATGCCGGCCGCGGCAAAGCCTTCGCGGGTCGCCACTGGCCGGGCGCTGCGGGGCAGCGCTGGTTGATTGCCCACCGGTTGGGCCCGACCCAATTGCCGCCCGACCAGGTGGTCGAAGACCAGGACGCGCGTGCCATCCGCAGCGGCACCCAATTCACCCTCACCCACGCAGACGGCCAAGGCGGGGGCCCGGCGCTCGTCCCCGTCGCCCAGTCCGCGAGGCACAGGCAGGCCTGGCTCTTGCGTGATATGCCAGACCTCGTCCAGGGCATCCAGGCTGGCGGGCGGCTCTTCGACAAGCGGCACCACCACCAAGCGCATGGCGGCCTCAAGGCGCTGGCGATCGCTGGCGGTGGCGGTGGCGGCGGACAGGCGGCCGACCAGATCAATGAAATCACCTAGGCGGCCACGGTCCCAAGCCCGATCGGTCAGCAAGCGCCAGGTCTCGGCCGCAGCCGGCGTACCCGGATAGGCCAGGGCCAGACCCATCAGTGCGGCATCGTCGCCACGCGAGGTCAGCAACGCTTGGCGTCGGCGGGCGGCGATTGGGGTAAAGGTAGCGACAAAACTGTCCGTCAGTCCGGACCGGGCCATGGCGTTCACCACGGCTTGGTTGACGGTAATCAATTCGCCTTTGCCGCCGATCTGGACCAGTTCATCGCCATGGGCAGCCAGGATCTGCTGGCAACGCTCCAGCAGCAGACCGTGCTCCAAGCCCTGGTGCTCCAGATCTTCGAGCAGTTCGGCAACGTCCTTGCGTACTTCCCAGGGCGTCGCGCTCAGGACCGCGTCGCCGCCATAGGCCATGGCCAGGAACAGCAGCAAAGGCACCGGACGCAGCATAGCTACGGTGTATGGCCCAACGCGGTGCTGGGAAGGGTCGCCCGCCGGCGCTGGGGGTGGGGTAGAGTCAGGCATGCCAGCGTGTAAGCGGTCGCAGCGGACCACCTTGAGATCACCGTTTAAGGATCTGTCAGGAAAGTCGTTGCTCCGGCAGCGTTGGATAGCGCGCGCATAGCGACTAAGCGCGGCCTGCCTCTGGCGCGAATGGTCAGGGTCTGCCACACTGCCCTGCATGTTCAAGCGCACCAAGATCATCGCCACGCTCGGCCCGGCCTGTGCCAGGCCTGAGATCATCAGCCAGATGATTACGGCCGGGGTTGATGTCTTCCGCCTGAACATGAGCCACGGCGACCAGGCGACCCACGGCATCAACATGGCCATGGTGCGAGCCGCGGGCGTAGCCGCGCGCCGGCCCATCGGCGTTTTGGCCGACCTGCAGGGGCCGAAGATCCGTACCGGCAAGCTCAAAGGCGGCGGCCCGGTAGAGTGGAAGGATGGCGCCCGCACCATCATCACCATCGCCCCTTGGCCCGAAGGAACCGCCGACAAGGTCCAGACCATCTATGCCGGCTTGGTCAAGGACGTCAAAGCCGGCGACGCCCTGCTGGTGGATGACGGCAAGATGCGCCTGCGGGTCGAGAAGATCGACGGCGACGATATTCACTGCCTCATCGAGGCCGGCGGCCTGCTCAAGAACAGCAAAGGCATCAACCTGCCCGGCGTCCGCGTCAGCGCCCCTCCGCTCAGCGAAAAGGACCTGTCCGATCTGGCCTGGGCCTGCGGGCAGAAGGTGGACTTTGTGGCGCTCAGCTTTGTGCATTGCGCTGACGACATCATCGATCTGAAGAGGCGCATGGCCGAGCTGGGCTATGTCGCGGCCGTGGTGGCCAAGATCGAACTGCCCGAAGCGGTGGATGACATCGAGGCGATATCCCGGGAAAGCGAGGCGATCATGGTCGCGCGCGGCGACCTGGGGATCGAGATTGGCCCCGAATGGCTGCCCATGGTGCAGAAGGACCTGATCCGCGCAGTCAACCGCCACGGTCGCGTCGTGATCACCGCCACGCAGATGCTCGAATCGATGATCGAACTGCCCATGCCCACCCGCGCCGAGACCACGGACGTGGCCAATGCCATCATCGATGGCAGCGACGCGGTGATGCTTTCCGGCGAGACCGCCAGCGGCAAATATCCCCTTGAAGCCGTCGCCACCATGGCCCGCCTGGCCGTGGTGGCCGAGCGCTCGTCCTATCTGGTGCGGGTCCAGCCTGACCGCACCCGCGAAGAAGGTTTTCCGCAAGAACTGGGCGCCCTGGGCCGAGCCGCGATCATGCTCTCGGAAGAACGCCGCGCCGCCGCCGTGGTGGTGGCCGATGGCGATCCTCGACTGGTCCGCCTGCTCTGCGAGGGCCGCGGCCGCGCCCCGATCCTGGTCTGCTGCAAGGACGAGGCCGAGGCCCGCCGGCTGATCCTCTATTGGGGCGTCTTCCCCCTGGTCGGCACCGGCGACAATTCAGTCACCTCCTTGGTCGATCTCGCTCGCTCGATGAACCTGCTCGAATCCGGCGACGAGGTGCTGGTGGTCCACCGCAAGCCGCAGGATTCGATCACCATGCTGCGCTTCTGGTGACCGCAGGACTCATTTCAGTTCGATCGGCGCGCTCAGAAAGCAGCGCGACGCGCTCATGCGACCGCGCTTGACGCCGGACCACGGCGGATTGGCGAAAGAGTTGACCGGTTCCACCGTCGCCGACCAGACCGTGTAGTCGGTGCGCCACAGCTCGGTCCCGCCGGCGGAGACTAGCGCGGTCGGCGAGACGCTGGCGCAAACGTTGACCGCCTGGGTCCAGATGCGCGCGAAATTGCCGGTGGCCGGCGTGTTCCAGACGGCATCGGTGGTGCCGGTGTCCTGCGGCTGGGCCAGGGCCGGTCCAGCGCTGGCGACCGAGATGTACAGGGCGCGCGAGTAGCCATAGGCGAGTTGAGCCTTGTTCAACGAGGTCCAATCGGGGAAGGGCTGATAGATGGCATAGGCGACCACCAGCGGATTGCCCCAACGGTCGTTCCATGGGCGATTACCGCTGCGATCGGCATATAGCATTGCCCGGCCATCGGTGGCAGGTGCGACCGGCGCGGGCAGCAGGCCCGCCGCCGCCAGGAACTCGGTGGTGCGGTGCGGGGCCAGCACGGACAGGCGGTGTGACGCCTCAGCCTTCTCGGCTGCCGAGCTGTTGGCGCTGATCAGGCGACCACCGCCGTCCAGCCCGGGCTGGACCCAGGGCCAGCGAAAGTTCTGGCGGAAGGCTGAGGCCGTCGGAGTAGTGAGCCAATTTCCCCAGGTGGTGGAAGGGGTGGCAGGCACCAGTTCGGCATTGTCGAAGGTGCGGCCGCCGGAACTGTTTGCCTTGGGCAGCCACTTCAGCACACCAGATTCCGCGGGGATCGCGAGGCTGCGTGTCGCCAGGATCAGGCTGACGCTGCCCTCCTCCTGGCCGAGGGTCGAGAGGTTCCGCTGCACCTCCTCCATGCGCTGAGTGGTCACCGCCGCGCGGGCGGTGAACATGATCATTGGTAGCACCACCATCAGCATTGCGGACAGGATCGCGATGACCGCAATCACGACCAGCAGTTCGATCAGGGTGAAGGCAGGGCGGGGCCGCATGCGCATGGTTCCAGACATCAGTCAGTAGAAGGTCGGGGGCAGGCGCAGGCGCTGGATCCACAGGAAGGTGCCGCCGTAGTTTCGCAGCAAGGAGCGGGCGTTCGGCTGGGCGGTCCATTCGCCGCCCATCATCTCGGTCTCGGCCATCCGCCACTGGCTCGACAGGCTGCCGTTGGTCGGCGGGCTGAAGTAGTTGTCGTTGGAGTAAGCGAACCCGCCCCCCGGGGCGTCAGGCCAGCTATCCTGCACAAACCCGCCCGAAGTTACAATACTTGAACTGACATCGCCGATGCGCGGGGTCCACTCGCAGCGAAACCACTGCAGCTGCTCTGACGAGAGCATCTCCTCAAAGGTCGCCGCGTCAGGGAACAACGCGACTTGGGAATCGTTCGTCATGGGATCTCCATCCGGATCAAGGACTTCGCTCCAGTTCTTGAACCCCTTGCTCCCGCCGCTGCCCACAGTGATCACGAAGGTGGTCGGCCCGTCGCGGAACAGGCGGAACCAACTGCGGTTCGCCGACTCGGTCCGCATGCGCAGGTCGCCATCGCGCCACAGCTCATAGTAGGTGCTGGGTGTTGCCTCCTGGATGGTGATGGGCGCTGTATCGGGAAGGATCTGCAGGGGATACCCGTTTGCATCTGCGGCCCGGACCACGGTGCTCCGATACTTCCACGGACCACCGATAGGATTGGGTGCCGCGTCCAGGCCGACGGCGAACGGTGGACGCTCGACCGCATAGACCGGGAAACGGCCGGCCCGGCGCAGGTGGATGGGAATGTCGAGGTCACGCCAGTCGAAAGGCTCCCATAACGGCCACGGGTTGGGATTGAAGGTGCCGCCAGAATTGGTCCGGATCTGCTCCCAGGTGTAGCCCTTGCGAGCGAGGGGTGAGGCTGGCAGCCCCGCCGCAATGGCAGCAGCAAGGTCGACTGGCATGAAGACTGTCGGTCGATTAGCATCGTACTGTGCATAGGGGCCGGTATTGGCGGTCTTGCCGGCGTTCAGCGCCATCACCGCGCCGCGCACGTCCAGCCAGCCGTAGGCCTCGGTGTTGGCGGTGGCCGCCGGTAAGTATGGGTCCCTGGTGCCCGAGGCCTTCGATCCATAGCCTAGCCGGGACGATTCCTGGATATAGGAGAGAGCGGCGTGCAGCATGATGCGGTTCTGGGTATAGCACTCCAGGGAACGGACCTCCTCGGATTCGTTGCGAATATTGATGATGAAGGCCATGGTCATCGCGGCCAGCAGGGCCGAGATGCCAGCGACGAGGACGAGAATCGAGCCGCGGGTGTTGGTCATGGCGCTGCCGGCAGGGGAGAGCCGATGGAGTCGAGGTTCGGGTCGTTGACGGGGATGTTCATCCCGGTCGGTCCGTAGGTCGAGAGGGCGGCCAGGCGGTCCTCGGTCGGCATGTACCAGCGGGCGTAGCCGCCAGTGGGATTGCGCTGCTGTCTGGCGCCGCGGAACGAGGTGCCGAACACATTGAAGAAGATGGCCTTCGACACGCCCTTGTCGGTGTCCGTAAAGGCGACCCGGCAGATATCCATGAAAGTGCCACGATACATGTAGCGTTGGGTAGAGAAGTTCACCTGCGGCCAGCCCGCAGGACGGGCATCGGTGAGCAACTGACGGGAGTAGGAGATGGTACGGTTGAAATCGTACAAGGGGACCCGGTGCCACCACTCAGTGCGTCGCGGCATCTGGCGATGATGTTGGTCGACGACGGTCCAGTTGTTCCAGTTGGAGTTCGGCCCACCTTCGTACATGTAGCCGGACCAGGGGCTGCGCGTCAGCATGGCCCCATCGAAGCCGTCACGCCCCCGTTCGATCCGCCCCCATACCTCACCGGTCCAACTCCATTCCCAAAAGTTCTTCATGCGCCACTCGAAGATCTCGTCGTTCTTGTAGTAGGCGAACTGGGTGTCGGGCGGCAGGTAGTCCTGGACCCCATACAGGCCCAGGGCGTGTCGCAGGTACATGACTTGGTTGTCCCGCTTGACGAAACGCACATCCACTGTGCCATAGGCTCCGTTGGTGATTGGAGAATGGGGGAACTTGTCGACAGAGTACGAGGTGCGGCCGTTCAGTGCTGAGATGGCGCTCACGCCGGCGAAGATCCCGTAGCGCCCGAAGTCGCTCATGCTGCTAGGGTCAAACGGCTTTTCGGGCCCTGGATTTGCCACCGAGATTCGATTCGGAGTTTGCATGCGTTGGGCAAAATTGCCACGATACCAGGTCTCAGGATCGTGGGCGGCCATGTGATTGGCCGGGTCGAAGGCCGTGCCAGCCGGCGCCGTCTTCATCGACACGCTGAAGGGGGTCCATGGCATGTGGGAGGCGAGGAGATCGGGGGGGATGTCAAAGGTGTCGCCGCCGATGGTACCGGTACCGCGCATGCGCTGCTGGCTGGCGTCCACGGGATGGTCATGGGACACCCAGAAATCGATGTCCTCCACCGCCTCGATGATGCCGGCCTGGATCAGGCGGTTTTCCACCGACATGCGCTTACTTAGGGTGATGGTCTGGGCGGTAAGCCGGAAGCTGGCATAGGCGGCATAGATGATCAGACTGCCGATGGCGATGGCGATGAGCAGTTCAATCAGGCTAAAGGCGCGGTTGGGCATATCTATCCTACCTGATGGTCGCGGGGATGCGAAGATCATAGATGTTATAGCGCATGAGCGTCGTCGCCCGGATCCGTGCCGACACTGGCAGCGGACCCTGATCCAGGAAGCCATTGCCGTTGCGATCGGCGCCAAACTCGCCTTTGAAGGTGGCGATGGATACCGCCCAATTCCGACTAAACCACGTGCTACGGAAGTGTTGGTCGTGGTACGGGTTGTAGCCGGTGGTTTTGCTTCGCATGTTATTGCCCCAGTTGCTGCCTGACGTGGCCAAGTCCTCGATCCAGGTCATGGGATATTCTGGGTTGTGGGTCAGCGGGCTGTAGACCTGGGACATGGGCAAGCCCTTGGTGTCGAAGGCAAACCCGCCGACCCGAACATAGGCGGTGCGGCAGCGGAGATTGTTCATGCCCGCCCCCAGACCGTACTGGTCGTTCATGTACATGGACCCGTCCGGGCTGCCGGAGGGGGCGACATGGAACTGTCCAGGTCGGGCGGCCCACCGACTCCAGCCCGCTGCGCCACGAGCCGGTTCCGGGGACGAGACCGCATAGCGTGAGGCGTCGACCGGGGCGCTGGGTGCGGTCTCCACATCGGCATAGGACTGCCAATCCGCGGCCCAGTAGACGAGTTGCCGGGCACGATGTGATGGCTCGAAGGGTGCGGTCAGGTTGAAATGCTGGTCGTCGCCCCAGAGCGAGGCGGGTGCAACCCCGCCACTGTAATCCTGGTTGCTGAAGCTGACGCCGAAGTGGCGAACCGGTTGGGCGGCGATGGCCCGCCATTGGTAGGCGGCGACCGGTGAGCCGTAGACATCCGCAGAACCGGTGATGGTGCCGGAGACCAGGGCGGGCTGGGGCCAGGCATTCTGGTCGAAGGCGGGCGTGGCCCCTGCGGGGAAGAAGTCCCACTGCATCAGGGGCTGATCCATGGAGATTGCCCGGTTCAGCGGTCGCGGCGCGCCCCAGTCGTAGGGACGTTCACTGGCGAATCGGGTGGCGAGGTTGAGGCAACTCTCGTGCCAGCGCAGGATCTTATCGTGGGTCGCCTTGACGATGACGCCGGTCGGGACTCCGGTGGTCAGGTTGAGGGCCGGAATGTCCTTGCCTGTGGTCAGCTCGGCTTTGGTGTAGAGCCGGGTGAGCATGGTCATGCTGTGGGCCAGAAAGCGCATCGCGTTGACCTGCACGTGCTCTGGCACGCCGAGCACGAATGCGGTGCGCTCCTGGCCGGGCGCCGGCGTCATGCTGGGAAAGTCATAGAAGTTGTCGGTCAACCCATTTTCAATGGAGTAGCCGAGGGCGAGGCCGGCGTACTCGATGACCTGGGCCGAGGTCGGCGCGTACCAAGCGCCGACTTCGCGCTGCGCTGGCGGGTAGGCGGCAAAGCTAGGCCCGAAGAACATATCGGTGCGGTAGCGCAGGATCATCTCCCAGTAGCCCTTGTAGCCCAGGGCAGGATCGTAGACGCTTTGGTAGTTCGTGCTGGAACTGAACACCCGCTGGGCCTTGTCGTCCACTGCATAGTCGTCGGTCGGGTGGCTGCTATCCGCTGCGGTGTAGCCGATGCCGTACATGGGCGGCGATGGATACGCAGCGTAATAAGGCCAGGCCTTCTGGGCGAGAGTGATGATCGCGTTCTGCTGGGCCGGACCAACCATGCCGACCAGGATACGGCTGGTCTCGCCGGGCACCGGCATGTTGTCGGTCCCGTCATTGTTGCTGCCGTAGATACTGCGCATGTTGCGCTTGCCGAATGCCATCGTTTTGAGGTAGTAGACGTAGCCGCCGTCGTCAAGCAGCTTGCGGATCTCGTCGCCCTCGGAATCGATGCGCCGGGCGATAGAGGATGGCAGGGGGGCCAGGCCGCCCTGGGCCGCCGAGGCGCGCAGTTCGATATCGGGGTCCATGTTGCGGCGGCCAGCGCTGGTGTCCCAGGCCGCCGTGGCTTCGGTGTCCTGCCGGGTGTAGGCGTAGGGCAGCTTGGCGTAGGCATCCACCATGTGCATGGCGGTGGTGGCTGCAAAAATCCGGCAGCGCACATACTGCTGGGTCTGCACCGCCCTGGGCAGCAGCAACAAGACTGAGGTCACGCCCATGGCTAGGATGGCCATGCTGATCGCCACCTCGAAGAGGGTGAAGCCGTGCCGGCGTGGGAAGTGGCTCATGGCGTGGTGGTGATCTGGCCGAAGCCCAGGGACGTGATGAGGATTCGGCTGACCAGCCGGCCATCCGGGGAGCGGACGCTCAACTCGCTTGCCGGCGGTTGATCCACCACCGTCGAGACCAGGGCATTGGTATTGGTCTCAAAGACGGCGGTGGCGTAGTTCGGCGAGTAACTGGCGCCAATTTCGACCGTCTTGGCCGCATTGATTGCGGCTAGGGGATACCCGGTGCGCGGTTGATGGAACCAGCCGAACGACGCGGGTAGGGGCGATCCATCTTTGAAGACCACGATGCCCTGGGCCAGATAGCTCTGGAAGTAGGGCTTGGTATTATCGGCGTATTGCATGAGCATGTCGCCAGCATCTCCTTTACAGGTCGTCCCGAAGGTCACCGTGACGAAGTATTGGGCCCCGTCGGACACGATGGCCACGCCGTAGTTCCTGGTCTGCCCTGCGATATTGACCAAGAAGCGATCGTGCTTGATCGCCGCCGACTTAGCCAGGGTGGTCGCCCGCAGGATCGCGTCGGCGCTGGTGGTGACGCGGCTGCGGCGCAGGCTAGAGGCGATGGTCGGAGCCGAGAGCGCAGTCAGGATGACGATCACGCCGATCACCACCAGTAATTCGATGGCTGAAAACCCGCGAGTAGGAAGGGTTGAGCGATAAAGCACAAGCATGTCCAAAAGGTTACACCAGGAGCTACTTTAGGGGAAGACGTTGGTGACCGGGTCAACCGGACGTGCATCATGGTCATATCCCCCTAGCGTGGGCATGACCTTGACCAGCGCCCACCGGCGCGGCACTGTCCCATGGCCGGTGTGCCCGAGGGAAGAACCCATGTCACGAACAACGCTTGCCATCGGCATTGCCGCCCTGGTCGTGATCGCCGTGGGGAGTTTGTTTTGGCTAACGGCGCAGCCAGCGCAACCTGCTGTCGCTACTCAGGCTGCAAGACCACAATCAGGCCGCATTGCTGCGCCACTGACCGTACCCGCCCCCCGCGCTGCAACGATGTGGCCGGTCCCATCGGGGCCCGCCCGCGACGTCTCCACCAGCCAGGCTGGTGGACCCAAACCAGCCCAGACCTCGATCAATAGCGCGGCGGACTTGACCTTCACAGTGGACTACCAGCAGATGTCCTTCGAGCAGCTCCGGCGCCAGCTGCTGCAGGAGACCGGACTGACGGTGATGATCGACCCCAAGGATCAACCGACGGCGCCGCTGACCCTACAGATGAAGGATGCCACCATGGCGGCGATCTTCACGGATATCACTCGGCAGACCGGAGTGCCGTGGATGCCCATGCTGGGCGGTGCGATTTTCACCCGTAATCCGCCGAAGGGGCCTACACCGCCCCGGTAAGGATCTGCGCCGTCATGCTGCGGGTGAAGCCACACTGCAGATAGACGGTGATGGCGGGCAGGTTGTCGCCCAGGACTTCCAGGCCGATGGCGCGGGTACGGCGGGCGGCTTCGCGGGCAAGGACACCCTCGACCAAGCGGCGGGCGAGGTGCCGCCCACGCTGGTCGCGGCGCACGGCCACCAGTTTCAGCCAGGCCCGGCCGGGTTCATCCAGCACGGCGGCGGCGGCGACGATGCCGGCCGTGCCCTCACTCAGTACGTAGTGGCGATAGCCCTCATCCATTTCGCGACGGGTGAGGTCGGACCGGCAGTGGTCGCTGTCAGGGAAGCCTTCGGTCAGGATGCGCGTCAAGGCGCTGTGGTCTGCCGTGACGGCAAGGCGGACTTCAGCTTCACTCGTGGCATCAGTGGTGGCGAGCGTCCGCTCATAGAGCAGGTTCTGCTTCCAGAGTTGGAAACCGAGGGATTGCAGCAAGGTCTTTTGGGGACGGTTGCGCGAGTCGACCTGAGCGCGCAGGCTGGTGAAACCGGTGCGGCGCAAGTGGGTGCGCGCTTCACTGACCAGTCGACGTGATAAGTCCAGCGCAGAGAAGCCGTCGGCCACCACCGGGCCCCACAGGGTCGCCTGCTGGTCGCTGTAGCGGCAGAGTGCGAGAGCACCCGCTAGGCGCTGGGCCCGTAACAGCACCATGGTGCCGAGGACGCGCTTGAGGTCGGCAGCCACCGGGCGCAGGCCCATGCGCTCGGGAATGCCGCAGACCTGATGATGGCTGCCCGGCCCGAAGGCGGCGAACAGACCGGTGACGGCCGAGGCCAGTTCAGGTCGTTCATCAAGATCGGTCAGGGTGAACATGCCAGGCGCAGCGTCGACGGTCGATGGTCGACGGTCAACGGTCAGCTGTCGAGGGTCGACCGTCAGCTGTCACCATCCCTCCGTCAGCTCCAGGCGAGGTAGTCCAACTCCGGGAAGATGGTGTCGCGCCACTCGATGCCCTGCACGGCGGACTCGTCGAGTTGGTTGCCCATCACCATGTCATAGAGCCCGGTGAAGCGGCTGAGATGGTCGCGGGTCCGGCGCACCGCATAGGGCACGGTGGTGCCGGTGGTCATGATGAAGGCCCAGTCGCTGGATTGGGCCAGCAGTAGTTCCCGGCCCATCTGGGTGAGCGCGCGGCGCAGCAGGCCGTCGGCCTGGGGGAAGCGGCGGGCGACCTCGACCATGCGGGTCTCGGCCATGTGCAGATGCCGGTAGATCCAATCGTTGGTGGGGTTCAGCCACACGCCATTATAGCCCGCGTCGCCCCAGCTGCTGGCGGTGGGGCTGACCACCTGGGCCACCGGATTACGGTCAAGGTATTCACCGCCCGTGACCGGTTGCAGCTGATAGTCATGCTGATGGCAGGAGCGGAACAGGCTTTCGATGAACTGCGGGCCTTCGAACCACCAATGGCCGAACAGTTCTGCGTCATAGGGGCTGACGATCAGTGGGGTGCGGTCGATGACCGAGCCCAGCCAGCGGCATTGCTGCACGCGATGATAATGGAAATGGCCGCCATGCTCTATGGCCCGGCCGAAGGCGGCGGCGGGGTCGTAAGCGGCCTTTTCATGCAGGGGGATGCGGCCGGTGATGCGATGGTATTTCAGGCCCAGATTGCGCCGCACGCCGTCCGGATGCAAGAAGGCCTTCACATAATCGTAGTTGCCGTCATAGCCCAGATCACGATAGAATTCACGATAAAGACCGTCACCGGGATAGCCGATCTCGGCCGACCACACTTGGCGCGAACTTTCCGGGTCGCGGGCGAAGGCGGCCACGCCAGCGGGGGTGTAGCAGGGCGCGAACACGCCATAGCGCGGGCGCGGATTGCCAAAATATAGTCCGTGAGTGTCGACGAAGAAATAGCGGATGCCCGCCTCTTTCAATAACTCATCGACGCCCGGCGTGTAGCCGCATTCAGCCAGCCAGATGCCCCGTGGCTGGGCGCCGAAGTGCTTGACGTAATTGGCGACGGCGACCTGGACCTGGGCCCGGCGACCCTGCTCGGTGACCATCAGCGGCAGAAAGCCGTGGGTGGCGGTGCAGGTGATCGGTTCGATGACCCCGCGGTCGCGCAGGGCGCGGATCCACGCGACCAGGTTGCCCTGCCAGCGCTCGACCTGCTGCAGGCAGAAACGGTAGTGGTCGCGATACATCACCGCAGCGGCGGCGAAGGGGGTACCGGCCTTGGCGGGGATTTCCTGCTCGACCAGGTCCAGCAGCCGGGCGATGCGCTGCTGATAGCGACCCATCAAAAGGGGGTCGGACAGCATCTCACAGAGCGGCGGCGTGACCGTCAGCGTCAACCGCGCCGCCACGCCATCATTGGCGAGGCATTCCATGCGGTGCAGCAACGGGATGTAGGTCTCGGTGATGGCCTCGACCAGCCAGTTCTCTTCGATGAAGTACGGATCTTCGGGATGGCGGATGAACGGCAGGTGCGCGTGCAGCACCAGCATCAAGTGGCCGTCAGGCATGTGGGAGCGCAATCGCGGAAATGGCTGGGATCAGCGGGCGGGCGGGGCCGGACGCGTGGCCGCGTCGGGCTTGGGTGCGCCGATGAAGGCGAGGGGGTCTTTGGGCGCGGCAGGCGGCGTCGCCGAGGCCGCGGGAGCGGGAGCGGACGCCGGAGCCGGTCC